>JANOLA010000500.1:0-5290 GCA_031419535.1 Burkholderiales bacterium
GCCTTGGCGCCCACGCCCCCGGCTGCGCCAGCCCTCACCCCCACCCTCTCCCAAAGGGAAATGGCGCAAAGCCCGCTCTCCCAGGGGGAGAGGGAGCAAGACCGCAACCCCTTCCTCGGCGCCTTGGGCGAGCGCGTGCGCGCGCTGCGTGCTCGGCGGGGCATGACGCGCAAGGCGGTCGCGCTCGCGGCCACCGTTTCCGAGCGCCACCTCGCGAACCTGGAATACGGCACCGGCAACGCGTCGATCCTGATCCTGTTGCAAGTGGCGCAGGCGCTGCAATGCTCGCTCGCCGAAATGCTGGGCGACGTGACGACGTCGAGCCCCGAATGGCTGATGCTGCGCGAGATGCTGGAGCGCAGCGACGACGCCACGCTGCGCCGGGTGCGAATCGCCGTGGGCGACCTGCTGGGAACGGGCGGCGCCAACGACAGCGGCAAGGCGGCGCGCAGTTCGCGCGTTGCGTTGATCGGCCTGCGCGGCGCCGGCAAGTCCACGCTCGGCCAGATGCTCGCGGACGACCTGGGCTTCCCGTTCGTTGAACTGAGCCGCGAGATCGAGAAGTTCGCCGGCTGCAGCATCTCCGAAATCCAGGCGCTGTACGGCCAGAACGCGTATCGCCGCTATGAACGGCGCGCGCTGGAAGAGGCGATCCAGATCTACCCCGAGGCGGTGATTGCCACGCCGGGCGGCATCGTCTCGGACCCGGCCACTTTCAACCAGTTGCTCGCGCACTGCACGACGGTGTGGCTGCACGCCGACCCGGAAGACCACATGAAGCGCGTCATCGCCCAGGGCGATACGCGGCCGATGGCGGCGAGCAAGGAGGCGATGCAGGACCTGAAAGGCATCCTCGCCGGGCGCGCCGCGTTCTACTCGAAGGCGGAGTTCAGGGTCGACACGAGCGCCCAGCCGCTGGTGGCGACGTTCGTCGAGCTGCGCGACACGGTGCGTGCCGCCTTGCAGATCGAGCAAGGGTAAACACCGATTGGTGATGCACCAAAGTGCTTGACCTTGTTCGACTATTGGCATTATGATGCCTGTCATCAAGTTCAAGTCAGATGCACTTTGGATCGCCACCTGAGGAGATTTCCGTGAGCACTGCCCCCCGCGTCGACTACCAGACCAGCCCTTCCCAGTACAAGCACTGGAAGCTCAAGTTCGAGGGACCGGTCGCGACGCTCGTCGCCGACTTCGATGAAAACGCTGGCCTGCGCCCCGGCTACAAGCTCAAGCTGAACAGCTACGACCTGGGCGTGGACATCGAGCTCAACGACGCGATCAACCGCGTCCGTTTCGAGCACCCCGAAGTGCGCACGGTGGTCGTGACGAGCGCGAAAGAAAAGGTGTTCTGCTCGGGCGCGAACATCTTCATGCTCGGCGTCTCGTCGCACGCGTGGAAGGTCAACTTCTGCAAGTTCACGAACGAAACGCGGAACAGCCTGGAAGACTCGTCCACGCATTCCGGGCTGAAGTTCCTGGCCGCGGTGAACGGCGCTTGCGCCGGCGGCGGCTATGAGCTGGCACTGGCGTGCGACGAGATCATCCTCGTCGACGACCGTTCCAGCGCGGTGAGCCTGCCCGAAGTGCCGCTGCTGGGCGTGCTGCCCGGCACCGGCGGGCTGACGCGAGTCACCGACAAGAAACACGTGCGCCACGACCTGGCCGATCTGTTCTGCACCAGCGTGGAAGGCGTGCGAGGCCAGAAGGCGAAAGACTGGCGCTTGGTCGACGACATCGCCAAGCCGCAGGTGTTCGCGCAGAAAGTGCTGGCGCGCGCGCTGCAACTCGCGGCGCAGAGCGACCGCCCGGCGCATGCCAAGGGCGTGGCGCTGACGAAGCTGAACGTCAAGCTCGAGGCCGACGCGCTGCGCTACGAATTCGTGACGGTCGAGATCGAGCGCACCAAGCGCACCGCAACCTTCACCGTGAAGGCGCCGCACCAGGCGCAGCCGACGACGCCCGAGGCGATCGTCGCCGCGGGCGCGAGCTGGTGGCCGCTGCAAATGGGCCGCGAACTCGAAGACGCGATCCTTCAGATGCGCACCAACGAGCTCGACATCGGCACCTGGCTCGTCAAGACGCAAGGCGACGCCGCGGCCGTGCTGGCGAGCGACGCGACGCTGCTCGCCCACAAGAACCACTGGCTGGTGCGCGAAACCATCGGGCTGCTGCGCCGCACATTCAGCCGCCTGGATGTGTCGTCGCGCAGCCTGTTTGCGCTCATCGAGCCGGGCTCGTGTTTTGCCGGCAGCCTGCTGGAACTGGCGCTGGTCTGCGACCGCATCTATCACCTGGCCTTGCCCGCCGCCGCCGCCAAGGCGCCGAAGATCGCGGTGGCGGAGGCCAACTTCGGCGTGTTCCCGATGATCACCGGCCAGAGCCGCCTGCAGCGCCGCTTCTACGATGAGAAGCCCGCGCTCGACGCAGTGCGCGCAGTCGCTGGAGACGCCCAACGGGGCGTCGCAAGCCAGGCACTCGACGCCGACGCCGCGTTCGCGCTCGGCCTCGTGACCAGCAACCCGGACGACATCGACTGGGCCGACGAGATTCGCATCGCGGTCGAGGAGCGCGTCGCGATGTCGCCCGACGCTTTGACCGGCATGGAAGCGAATCTGCGCTTCAACGGCCCGGAGAACATGTTCACGCGCGTCTTCGGCCGGCTCACGGCGTGGCAGAACTGGATCTTCCAGAGGCCGAATGCGGTGGGCGAGAAGGGCGCGCTCAAGGTTTACGGCAAAGGCGATAAGGCCGTCTTCGACTGGAACCGCGTCTGAGCCTTCTACCCTCACCCCAACCCTCTCCCTGCAAGGGAGAGGGAGGAAAACACAAACGGAGCACGAGATGAGCAGCATCAACTACAGCGAAAAGATTCCCAACAACGTCAACCTCGGCGAAGACCGCACCTTGCAGCGCGCGCTCGAGGGTTGGCAGCCGAACTTCCTCAACTGGTGGGGCGATGTCGGACCCGAAGGCTCGAAGGACCATGAGGTCTACCTGCGCACCGCCGTCAGCGTCGATCCGCAAGGCTGGGCCCAGTTCGGCTACACCAAGATGCGCGATTACCGGTGGGGCATCTTCCTCAACCCCGGCGATGCGAACCGCGAAATCCACTTCGGCGACCACAAGGGTGAGAAGGCCTGGAGCGATGTGCCCGGCGAATACCGCGCGAACCTGCGCCGCATCATCGTCACGCAGGGCGACACGGAACCGGCGTCGGTCGAACAGCAACGCCACCTGGGCCTGACCGCGCCAAGCATGTACGACTTGCGTAACCTGTACCAGATCAACGTCGAAGAGGGGCGCCACCTGTGGGCGATGGTCTACCTGCTGCACAAGCACTTCGGCCGCGACGGCCGCGAAGAAGCCGAGGCGCTGCTCGTGCGCCGCTCGGGCGACGCGAACAACCCACGCATCCTGGGTGCCTTCAATGAAGCCACGCCCGACTGGCTGAGCTTGTTCATGTTCACCTACTTCACGGACCGCGACGGCAAGTTCCAGCTCTGCGCATTGGCCGAGAGCGCGTTCGACCCGCTGGCGCGAACCACCAAGTTCATGCTGACCGAAGAGGCGCACCACATGTTCGTCGGGGAGAGTGGCGTGTCGCGTGTGATCCAGCGCACCGCCGCGGCGATGAATCAACTCAAGACCGACGACCCGGCCAAGCTGCGCGCGGCCGGCGTGATCGACCTCGCCACGATTCAGCGCTACCTCAACTTCCACTTCAGCGTCACGGTCGACCTGTTCGGTGCCGACGAGTCGAGCAACGCCGCCACGTTCTACAGCTCGGGCCTGAAGGGCCGCTACGAAGAAGGCAAGCGTGTTGACGACCACCAGTTGCGCGGCCAGACCTACCGCGTGTTGAACGTGGGGGTTGGCAAGGACAGCGGACAGCTCGTCGAGAAAGAAGTGCCGATGCTGAACGCGCTGAATGAGGTATTGCGCGACGACTTCATCAAGGACTCGGTGGCCGGCATCGAACGCTGGAACCGGGTGCTCGACAAGGCCGGCCTCCCGGCGCGCCTGAAAGTGCCGCACAAGGCGTTTCACCGCAACATCGGCGCGCTTTCGGGCGTGAAGGTGTCGCCCGATGGCCGCGTGGTGTCGGACGCCGAATGGAACGCCAACGTCGACCACTGGCTGCCGAGCCCGCAAGACAGCGCATTCGTCAAGTCGCTGATGGGCCGCGTCGTCGAGCCCGGCAAGTTCGCGAACTGGATCGCGCCACCGGTGATGGGCATCAACCGCCAGCCGGTCGACTTTGAGTACGTGCGCTTCGGCTGAATCGGTGCCGCGCCCATGTCCGACTTGTCCGTCATCAAGCAGCACCTGATCGATCCCGAGATCTGCATCCGCTGCAACACTTGCGAGGCCACCTGTCCCGTCGGCGCGATCACGCACGATTCTCGCAACTACGTCGTCGATGCGGCCAAGTGCAACCTGTGCATGGATTGCATCTCGCCCTGCCCGACGGGGTCGATCGACAACTGGCGCACGGTGCTCAAGGTGAAAGCCTATTCGACCGACGAGCAACTGACATGGGACGAGCTTCCGGCTGAAACACCGCTTCCCGAAGGCGCGAGTGCAAGTGCCACGCTGGACGCCAGCAGCGCGATGGCAGCCACACCGCAGGCCGTGCCGTCGACGCAACTCGAAGCCGGCGAGACGCCTTTCAACGCCAGCGCCTGGGGCGCCACAGTGCCACCCTGGTCGGCGGCGCACGCCTACACCAACCTGTACGGTCCGAAGACCGGCCCGACGACAGCGACGGTCGCCGGCAACTTCCGCGTCACCGAAGTCGGCCGCACGGCGGGCCACGATTACGACACGCACCACGTCGTGCTCGACTTCGGCGCCATGTCGTTCCCGGTGCTCGAAGGCCAGTCGATCGGCCTCCTGCCGCCGGGGCTGGACTCCAAGGGCAAGCCGCATCACGCGCGCCAGTACTCGATCGCCAGCCCGCGCAATGGCGAGCGGCCCGGCTACAACAACGTCTCGCTGACGATCAAGCGCGTGCTCGAAGACCACGAAGGCCGCCCGGTGCGCGGTGTCGGCTCGAACTACATGTGCGACCTGAAAGTGGGCGACACGGTGCAGGTGATCGGGCCGTTCGGCGCGAGCTTCCTGATGCCCAACCACCCGCGATCCAACATCGTGATGATCTGCACCGGCACCGGCAGCGCGCCGATGCGCGCGATGACCGAATGGCGACGCCGGCTGTGGCGCGCCGCCGCCGGGCCGTCCCAAGGCGGCGCAGCCCCAAGGGCCACGAAGGGGCCCCTGCGAGCCC
>JANOLA010000501.1:0-2714 GCA_031419535.1 Burkholderiales bacterium
CCGCCGAGATCGAAGAACGCTTGGCTGCGCTGGCCGAGCGCACCGGTCGCACCACCTCAAGGCCCCGGCGCCGGCGGACCTTGCCCTATGGGGCAGCGCCCGACCGGTCGGCCGGGAGGCTTGGTGATGGCGGCGTTTGACCGAGGCGACATCGTGCGGGTGCGCCTGGACCCTGTGCATGACTACGAACTGCGCGGCGCCTCGCGCCCGGCGCTGGTATTGACCACGCGCGAATTCAATCGGCTCGGCGACGTGCTGGTCGCACCGATCACGCAGGCAGGTGACTTCTCGCGTTTCGCCGGCTTCGCGGTTTCGCTGGCTGGCACGGGTTGCAAGACGCAGGGTGTTGCCCCGGTGAACAAGATTTGAATGATGGACCTGGCCGCGCGCAAAGCAAAGAAAGTCGAGCGGGCACCGAAGGAAGTCATTGATGACGCCGTTGGCCGAGTGATGACGCTGTTTGCATGATGGCGCTGGGCGACTCGCCGATTCGATACCCGTCGCGGTTCGGTAGTGTCGGCGGTGCTGAAGCGCGACGTGCTCATGGAGTGGGCCCAGCGCCGGACGGAGGGAGTTCCTTCTCTGCAAGCTTGCCGGTGACGAACTTGTGCAGCACGCTGGCGATCAGCGTCTGGTACGGCATGCCTTCTTCAAGCGCCCTCGCCTGGATATCCAGGAGATCGACTGAGGACAGTCGAATGTTGACCCGCTTGTCCTTGATTGCGGTCGCCCTGGCCGCAGCGCGCATACGCTGCAACTCTGCCTTGCTTGCAGTCGGCTTGAGCTTGCCCGACTCGTAGGCCTCAAGGATTTTGAGTTCATAGGGATCCAGCTTAGACATCATCGGACTCCTTTGCGACGAAATCGCGCGTGGCTTTGCGACTGGGAATGATGGTCTTGAGGAAGAAGTGCTCCTTTTCCTCGATGAACGGAACCAAGTAGGCGTACCCCGCCACTTCTACAACCATGATTCTCTGCCGCGGATACTTTGTAGGGTTTGGGTGCGGCACGATCTCTAGCAATGCCCCGGCTTGAACGGCTACGGTGACTTCTTCGAAGGAAACGCCTCGCTCGTGCTTGAGAAGGTCATTCTTGTCGGGTGCCCACCGGAACGGCTTCATACGCCGAGATGGTAGCAGCGCGTGTGCCGTCTGTCTTCAGACACTGGTGGATACGGCTGCTTCAGGAGAGGGCGTGGTGGTCAGCCGCAATGGCATTTGCGGCGGGTCCGCTCTGGCCGAGCGCACCGGTCGCACCAAGACCTTCTACGCCCGCGAAGCCATCGCAGAGTACGTTGATGACCTCGAAGACCTCTACCTCGCGCAAGGCGCTGGGCAGCTCGATCCGCAGGCGGCGCGCGCCATACTGAAATTCCTCGACGAGAAAGTGGCGCGTGCATCCGACCCGCGACGCGCAGGCAGGGCGCTCGTGGGCTCCGCGCTGGGGAACTTCTGGCGATACCGCGTCGGCGACCTTCGCGTGTTCGCCGACATTCAGGATCAAACCGTCACGGTGGGGTAGTGCGCATCGGGCACCGGGGTGAGCCCGCTTGACGATACGTATCGATAGCTTATGATCTGGCCGCGACCTCGATCAACTGGCAGCCGAAAGCCCTGCGCCAGCTCCGCAAGATCGAAGCTCAGGCCGTCAAGCAGATTCGGGCCGCTGTCACAAGTGAACTCGCGGACATGTCAAAGGCCAGAAACGTCAAGGCACTCGCGAATCACGAGTATGGATACCGTCTGCGAGTGGGTGGATATCGGGTACTTTTCGAGTTCGACGGCAGTGTGAGCATTGTCAGCATCGAAGAAGTCAGGAAGCGCGATGAACGCACGTACTGAGTTTCAAGTCATCGTCGGCGCCGACGGCAAGCCCGCCTTCGTCGTCGTTCCATATGACCAGTTCCGCCGTATGAGAGGTGGCTTCACGAAGGGGACCGTACCCAACGAGGTCGTCAACCTTGCTTACGAACGGGGCGTGTCCCCAATGGCAGCGTGGCGGGTGCATTTCAACCTGACCCAGGGTGAGGTGGCTGCGCGTGTGGGCATCACGCAAGCCGCATACGCGCAAATGGAACGCGTCAAACAGCCTCGCAAGGCCACGTTGGAGAAGATTGCGGCTGCCATGGGCCTGGACGTGGATCAGTTGCGGTGGTGAGGAATCAGGACATTGCCGAGGCGCGATTCGGCGATCAAAGGCGAGCACGCGTTTGGAGTGCAACATGACCACGAAAGTAGCTCGGGCCGTCGCGGTCACGAGCAACCAAACGGCCAAGCTCGCCGACAGCGCCGTGGCGAGTCTGGAGCAGCGGCCAATCGCGAATTGCGGGCGAAGATCGCACCGCGCATCCGCGCTTTCCAGCCGGTGGTCACCTGAGACGCTGCCCAGCGATACCGATCGATGGCGTGATCCGGCGCACCGATATTCCCGGAGTGGCCGGGGCTACACTGGGTCAGCACTCAAGGAGGAATCATGCTGTCCGAGTTGTTTCGAAGTGGAGATTCACAGGCTGTGCGCATACCTAAAGAGCTTGCGTTTCCCGCCGACTGGAGCGAGGTCCTTGTCGAGCGTCAAGGCGACGCTCTGGTGGTGCGTCCAGTCCGCCGAAGAACCCTTATCGACATTGCGCAAAAATTCTCGGCTTTTCCGGCGGGCTTCATGTCGGAAGGTCGTGAGCCGGAGGCCGAAACTGAGCGCAAAGGCCAATAGGCGTG
>JANOLA010000502.1:0-2733 GCA_031419535.1 Burkholderiales bacterium
GGCGTGGTGAGCACCGTCGTGGGCGTGACGGGGCGGCGCGGCTTCACGCCGGGCGCGCTGCCGGCGACGCTCGGCGATCCGACCGCGATCGCGGTCGGTCGAGAGACGATCTACGTCTTGGTGAACAACGCGGTCGTGGCGGCGCGGTAGTCGACGCCAAGCGCTTGCCTTCGCGCGCGCTGCGCTTGCGCGCAAGACGGCTCGAGCGGATCGCGCTGGCATGCGCTGCGCTGACTCAAAGTGCGATGGCCGTGTCAAGCCTGACTTACGTCGCCTCACCAATCGTTGCACGGCACCGAGCCGAGAGGGCGGGCTTCGCAACCCTTACCCGCGGTAACCACTGCGCTTAAGCATTGCTAAGCATTCCGGGTCTGGGGCCCGTTAGCCTTGCTTTCCCGATTGCGCGCGGCGTCTCGGGCTCCCCGATACCGCTTGGCTGGCGCGCCGCTTGCGCCAACCGGCCCATCAAATTGAGATCCTTGTCGATGAATGCCATCGCTGCCAATTCAACCGTGTCGCGCGAAGCGCCGACCAAGGCCGCCGCCAGCGCGAAGACCAGCGAAGCATCGATCTATCTGGCGCTCGCGTTGTTGACCCTCGCGGCGTGGCTGATCAGCAAGTCCGGCCTCTACACCTCGGGCGACGACCTCGGCTATTGGCTGGGTGTGACGGGCGCGGTGATGATGCTGCTGCTCCTGCTCTACCCGATGCGCAAACACATGCGCGTCCTCCAGAACTGGGGCCGCATCAAGTTCTGGCTCTGGTTCCACATGGTGCTGGGCATCGGCGGGCCGCTGCTGATCCTCGTGCACTCGCAGTTTCGGGTCGGCTCGCTGAACTCGGGCGTCGCGCTGTACAGCATGATCGTGGTCGCGATCAGCGGCGTGATCGGCCGGTTCATCTACCGCCGCGTGCACGGCGACCTGGACGGCCAGCGCGCCAATCTGCGCGAACTGCAGGTCCGTGCCGGTTTCGACCAAAGCGAGGTGGTGTCCAAACTGCAATTTGCACCGGACGTCGAAAACCGCCTGCAGGGTTTCGAACAGCATGAACTGCAAGCCGCGCCGACATGGGCCACTCATTTGCGCCAAGTCACGTTCCTGCCGCTCAAGATGTGGGTCACGTACTGGATCTGTGCCTACCAATTGCGCAAGCCGCTGCGCAAAATTGCCGAACGCAAGGGCTGGGACCGTGACGCCTTGCAACAGCGGGAACGGTTGGCACGTAAGCTTGTCCGCCGCTATCTGAGTGCTGTCATGCGGGTCGCTCACTACACCGCCTACGAACGCGTCCTGTCGCTATGGCACTTGCTGCACATCCCTTTCGTCTACCTGCTGCTTTTCAGCGCCATCGCGCATGTCGTCGCGGTTCACATCTACTGAATCGCGACGCTCGGCCCGCGTCGGCTTCATGGGTCTTGGCCGTGCTCGCCGCCTGCCACGCCGTCTGGGTTGCGCTGCTCGCCGCGCTACTGACCATTCTGCTGTGCGTGGGCGGCACGGCGCAGGCGCAGGGCATCGAGTCGGTGCTGGCGCCGGGCAAGCTGATCCAGGGGCACGCGAAGACCGAGGACAACTGCAGCGCGTGTCACGTCAAGTTCGACCGCAGCGCGCAGGACGGCAAGTGTCAGGAGTGCCACAAGGAAGTCGGCACCGACATGCGCAACGGCGCGGGCTACCACGGCCGGCTCAAGCCGCAGACGTGTCGCAGCTGCCATACCGATCACAAGGGCCGGGACGCGAAGATCGTCGTGCTCGACGCGAAGAAGTTCGACCACGCGTTGACGGACTTCGCGTTGCGCGGCAAGCACCAGAAGACGGAATGTGCGAAGTGCCACGTGCCGGACAAGAAGTACCGCGAAGCCGCGCTCGAGTGCAACGCGTGCCACAAGAAGGACGACGTGCACAGGGGCGGTCTCGGGCCGAAGTGCGCCGACTGCCACAACGAGGAGAGCTGGAAAGACATCAAGTTCGACCACGACAAAACGCGCTTCGCGCTGACCGGCAAGCACGCGGACACCAAGTGCATCGACTGCCACAAGAACAACAAGTACAAGGACACGGTTCGCACCTGCATCGGTTGCCACAGACGAGACGACGATGGGGCCAAGGGCCACAAGGGTCTGTACGGCGAGAAATGCGAGACCTGCCACGGCACCAAGGCGTGGAAGCCGAGCAATTTCAACCACGACAAGGACACGAAGTATTCGCTGCTCGGCAAGCACAAGACCACGCCTTGCAAGGACTGCCACACCGGCCACCTGTACAAGGACAAGCTGAGCCAGGAGTGCTACGCCTGCCACAAGAAGGACGACAAGCACAAGGGGTCGCTGGGCAAGGAGTGCGGCGAGTGCCACTCCGAGCGTGGCTGGAAAGAGCGCACCAAGTTCGACCACGACAAGACCGACTTCCCGCTGCTGGGCAAACACGCGAAGGTGGAATGCAAGGACTGCCACAAGAGCACGAACTTCAAGGAGGCGCCCAAGGAATGCATCGGCTGCCATCGCAAGGACGACAAGCACGAGAAGACGCTCGGCGAGAAATGCGGCGACTGCCACAACGAGCGCGACTGGAAGTCCACTCAGGGGCGCTTCGACCACGACCGCACCAAGTTGAAGCTGCGCAACGCGCACGCGTCGCCGGACAAGATCAAGTGCAACGCCTGCCACAAGGACCTGAAGAGCTTTCGCAACACGCCGCTGGATTGCTACAGCTGCCACAAGAAGGACGACAA
>JANOLA010000503.1:0-2854 GCA_031419535.1 Burkholderiales bacterium
GTGCGCGTGGAAGAGATGCGCCAGTCGAACAAGATCATCCAGCAATGCGTGGCGTGGCTGCGCGCGAACGAAGGCCCGGTGATCACCGAGAACCACAAGGTCGCGCCGCCGCCGCGTGTGGACATGAAGACGAGCATGGAAGAGCTGATCCACCACTTCAAGCTCTTCACCGAAGGCTTTCACGTTCCCGAGGGTGAAGCCTACGCGGGCGTGGAGCATCCGAAGGGCGAGTTCGGCATCTACATCGTCAGCGACGGCGCGAACAAGCCGTATCGCCTGAAGATTCGCGCCCCCGGCTTCGCGCACCTCGCCGCGCTGGACGAAATGGCGCGCGGCCACATGATCGCCGACGCCGTGGCGGTGATCGGCACGATGGACATCGTGTTCGGGGAGATTGATCGATGACGCGGGCCGAGCGCCGGGCCGCCCCCAAGCCGGCCCGCATCCCATGGGCCACGCAGGGGCCCGTTCCGGGTCTTGGGGATCGAACGACGTACTCGTCGGGCGAGGGGCACCACCAATGAGCTTTGTGTTGTCCGACGCGATTCGTCAACGGTTCGACCGCGAAGTCGCCAAGTACCCAGCCGACCAGCGCCAGTCCGCCGTGATGGCCTGCCTGACGATCGTGCAACAGGACCAAGGCTTCGTCAGCGGCGACGCGGAAAAGACCGTCGCCGAGTATCTGCGCATGCCGCCGATCGCGGTGCACGAGGTCACGACCTTCTACAACATGTACAACCAGCAGCCGGTCGGGCGCTTCAAGCTCAACGTCTGCACCAACCTGCCGTGCCAGTTGCGCGACGGCCAGAAGGCGCTTCAGCATCTGTGCAACCGCCTCGGCATCAATGAAGGCGGCACCACACCTGACCGCATGTTCACGGTGCAGCAAAGCGAATGCCTGGGTGCCTGCGCCGACGCGCCGGTGATGCTCGTCAACGACCTGCAAATGTGCAGCTACATGACCGCGCCGCGCCTGGACGATCTGCTCGCGTGCCTGCGAGCGAGTGCGCCAGCGCCGGCGGCAGCGGCAGCAGCGCCGGTGAAAGCGTGACCCACGATGCTCGACCTTTCGCGCTTCCAGTCCGACGGCAAGCTCACCTGCTTTCACGGCCGGCACATCGGCGCGCAGATCTATGACGGCCTGAACGGCAGCAACTGGCGTCTGAAGGACTACGAGTCGCGCGGCGGCTACCAGGCGCTGCGCAAGATTCTGTCCAAGGTGGAAGGGCAGGGCATGAGCCCCGAACAGGTGGTTGCCGAAGTCAAGGCGTCCAGCCTGCGCGGCCGCGGCGGCGCGGGCTTTCCCACCGGCTTGAAGTGGAGCTTCATGCCGCGTTTGTACCCGGGGCCGAAGTACTTGGTGTGCAACTCCGACGAAGGCGAGCCCGGCACCTGCAAGGACCGCGACCTGCTGATGTTCAACCCGCACGCGGTGATCGAAGGCATGGCGATCGCGGCCTACGCCATGGGCACGGCGGTCGGCTACAACTACATTCACGGCGAAATCTTCGAGGTCTACCAGCGCTTCGAACAGGCCCTGGAAGAGGCACGCGCGGCGGGCTATCTGGGCGCGAACCTGCTCGGTTCGAATTTCAGTTTTCAGCTGCACGTCACGCATGGCTTCGGCGCCTACATCTGTGGTGAAGAAACCGCGTTGCTCGAATCTCTGGAAGGCAAAAAAGGCCAGCCGCGCTTCAAGCCGCCGTTCCCGGCGAGCTACGGCCTGTACGGCAAACCGACCACGATCAACAACACGGAAACTTTCGCCGCGGTGCCGTGGATCATTCGCCACGGCGGGCCGGCTTACCTGGAAGTGGGTAAGCCGAACAACGGCGGCACCAAGATCTACTCCGTCGTTGGCGACGTCGAATTGCCGGGCAATTACGAAGTGCCGCTGGGGACGCCATTCCCGAAGTTGCTCGAGCTCGCCGGCGGCGTGCGCGGCGCGGCTCAGGGCCGCAAACTCAAGGCGGTGATTCCTGGCGGTTCGTCCGCGCCGGTGCTGACCGCGGCAGTGATGATGGACTGCACGATGGACTACGACAGCAACGCCAAGGCCGGCTCGATGCTCGGTTCCGGCGCGGTAATCGTCATGGACGACACCCGCTGCATGGTGAAGAGCCTGCTGCGCCTGTCCTATTTCTACACGCATGAATCGTGCGGCCAGTGCACGCCGTGCCGCGAGGGCACCGGCTGGCTGTTCCGCATGGTGCACCGCATCGAGCACGGCCAGGGGCGCATGGACGACATCGACCTGCTCAACTCGGTGTCCGACAACATTCAGGGCCGCACCATCTGCGCGCTGGGCGACGCGGCGGCGATGCCGGTGCGCGCGATGATCAAGAACTTCCGCGACGAGTTCGTGCACCACATCGAGCACAAGACTTGCGTCGTCCCGGCCTACGTGTGACGGCAACGCAGCTCGCCCACCATGATTGAAATCGAACTCGACGGTCGCAAGGTGCAGGTGCCAGAGGGCAGCGTGATCATGCACGCCGCCGACCAATGCGGCACCTACATCCCGCACTTCTGCTATCACAAGAAATTGTCGATCGCGGCGAACTGCCGCATGTGCCTGGTGGACATCGAAAAGGCGCCCAAGCCCATGCCCGCCTGCGCGACGCCTGTCACGCAGGGAATGATCGTTCGCACCAAGAGCGCGAAGGCGGTCCAGGCGCAGCAGGGCGTGATGGAATTTCTGCTGATCAACCATCCGCTCGATTGCCCGATTTGTGACCAGGGCGGCGAGTGCCAGTTGCAAGACCTGGCGGTGGGCTATGGCGCCTCCGCGTCACGCTATACCGAAGAGAAGCGCGTCGTGTTCCACAAGGACGTGGGGCCGCTCGTCGGCATG
>JANOLA010000504.1:0-3500 GCA_031419535.1 Burkholderiales bacterium
AGGCTGACGATGGTGTAGATCACCATCAGCAGCGTCATCGGCAGCAGCGCGCGCAAGACCTGTGCGCGAGTCTCGAGCAGGCGCTCGGCCGTCACATGGGCCAGGACCACCGAGATGGCGTGGCCGACAACGATGGCGCTCAGTGCGAGGTACCAGGCCGTCTTGGTGCCGATGATCGCGATATCGATCTGCGCATCGCGTGTGCCGAACAGGTTCCAGCCGATGCCCAGTGGGTCCGACACCAGGAACTGCAAGGTTTGGCCCTGCACCAGCAGGTAGGTGAAGGTGTGGGCGAAGTGGTAGCCCACGGCAATTGGAATCAGTGTGGGCGCGAACGCAGCGGCGCAGGCCAATGTGGGCAGGGCGCCGCCGACAGCCAGCTTCGCCAGGCCACAGGCGCCGAGATAGAGGCCGAGCAACAGCAACCAAGTCGTTAGCAACCCCAGCGTATGCAGGGCGACCCACCAGGCGTCGCCGAGCTTCGGGTCGAGCGCGTGAACGAGGTCTTCCAAGGCGGCCCAGTGCTTGCTGCCCTGCAGCGCGTCGAACAGCACGATCGCGAGCATGGCCATCACGAACCCAACTTCCGCTGTCGATGAGCGCTCGCCGCCGCGCCACAGCAACCCGGCTGCGTGCGGGCGCAGCACAAGGCCAATGCGCGGCACGCGCGCCAGCGGCGCAAAGCGCGAGAACAGTTCGAACACGCGATGGAATGGGTCGGCGTGCCGCAGCCAGGCGTCGGGCCCGTAACGTGCCATGCCGGCCCAGGTGAGCCCCGAGTAGACCAGCACCGATGTCGCCAGCACGAGCGGTGTCGCCCGGTACGGAAACACCAGCTCGACCCAGCCGAACACGAGCAGCATGACGAGCGCCGGCCACGACTGCGCACGCTGCGGCCACGGCGTCACGGGTCCGGGGCGCTGCGCAGAGCAGAGGTCGTAGAGCGTTCGCCATGGGTTGACGACGGGCCAGGCGTTGCCCACCAGCATGGCCAGATAGGAAAACCCGACCCACCACACGATCCACACGAGCGTCGGCGCGATGTTGCGGTTCGGGTCGGTGGTGCCGAAGAAACCCGCAACGACCACGAGAACGAGTCCCGCGACGCCCAACACCTTGAGCGTCGATGTCACGGCCGGCGCGCCCATCAACGTGCCCAGCCGCGTGCCTTGGAGTTGCCATCCGGCGCCGGCATAGCGTTCAGCGCTGCCGCGCGCAAACGCCGCGAGCACGATGAAGGTCAAGGTCACCGTCAAGGCACCACCGACAATGAACAACCACACCGGCACCGGAAGTTCATAGCGTGCGCCGAAGGCGTGGGCAAGCGCTTGGCCGTTGCCGGCCACGCCGACCAGCGCGAACGATGCAAGGCGCAGCGCGCGTCGCGCCGCCGCGCCTGACAGGCTCACTTCGGGTGCACCTCGAGCCGCAGCAGCACGCTGCGCCCATGGGCATGCGTCGACGGGCCGCTGCGCGCCTCACCCTCATGCGCGTGCACCGCGAAGCGTCCGCTGGCGAAGGCTTTGAACTCCATCACCGTGGTCTGGCCCGGCCGAACCGTGAGCGAGATGTCGTAGCCCTCGAGGTGAACCGTCGTCACCCGATCGGCCGACCACTCGATGCGCAGCATCGACTCCTGCAGCGCCTTGAGCACGCGCTGTGCACGCGGCACGGCGCCATCCTTGATGGAGACGACATACGGCGTCGCGACGGCAGCTTGCGCGAACGCCAACAGCGCGGTCAGTGCCGCGCAGCCAAACGCACGCCGCAGCTCAAATGTCGAGCCGGTCACGACGGCAATGGGCGGGTTCTCGCTCGCGGGTTCAGCGCGCCGGAACTTCGAGGGCCGACGAGTCCTTCAGTACCGCAAGGATGGCCTTCTTGGGCACCGACGCGTCGTAACCTGCGGCCTGGTACAGGCTGTACAGCTTGAAGTCGGACAAGCGTGTCAAGACAAAATTGGCGAGCTTGTTGGCCTGCGGCGACTTCGGATCGATGCCCAAATCCTTGGCCACATCGCGCGCCCAGTTGTGGGCAAACTGGCCGGCGATGTAGTGCGAGTACGACCACGATCCGTCCGAGTAGACGATCATCCACCACTCGCTCATGCGCTTGGCCGGGTCGACTTTCGGGGCCGGCACACCGGCAAGCTTGGCGGCCTCGGCCAGTGCCGCATTCAAGCCCTCCTTTCCATCGGCCTTGTCGACTTCCCAGAACGCATCGAAGTGGGACGCCGCGGTGGCGATCACCAAGTCCATCGGCGCGCCTCGCTTCATCAGTTCGGCGTAGACGATGGCACCGTGCCCGCCCATCCACTTCCACTTGGCGATGCCCTGCTCGCCGCCCCAGTAGGCCGGGAACCAATCGGGTCTCTTGATGGTGGCGGTTGCCGGGTCCCACACGTACCAGACCTTCGCCCAGTCGTGCAGCACCAGTGCGGCAATGATGATGTCGCGATTGACGCCCTCGACGTCATGCACCTTGGCGACGGTATTCGCCCAGCCGAACGAGACCTCGATGTTCTCGAGTGCATGCACCGCCAGACCACCCGGATAGAAATGGTGTCCAGGTCCGCCGGCTGCGGGCGAGAAGCGGAAAGCGTCCTTGTCCGCCGTCACGTTGAAGACCGTCGAGCGCGGGTTGGTCACCATGTCGACCACCAGCGCGCGGATCTTTGCGTCCTTGATCGAATTGATGTGCGCCATCATCTGGTCGTAACGGCTGCGGATCCACTTGCTGGTGTCCGCCATGCGCTCGGGCGTCATCGCGTAGATTTCGTCAAGCCGTTTTGCCGAGACCTCGGAGGTCTGCGCCGAAGCGTTCGTGCCAGCCAGCCACAACGCAGCGCCCAGTGCGGCGATCAGGTTCCTGAGGTGCATAGGGTCCCCTTTTCGAAACAGGAGTTCTTGTTCGGCATGCCGCATCCTGTGACTGCGCCAGCATGCGAATTCAGTCTAGCAGCGCGCGCCGTCGAGCGGATGTGCTCCAAAACCCGATGCGCGAGACGGCAGCGCCGCGGCGCGGCTTACTTGCAAGACAACCGCAAAAACTGCGCTGCCACAAGCAGCTCACACCAGCAACAGCAGGTGCTCGCGTTCCCACGAGCTGATGACGCGGTTGTAGGTGCCGAATTCGAGCGCCTTGACGGCGCAGAAAGCGTCGATGAACTTCTCGCCCAGCAGCCCGCGGATCGGCTCGCATCCGCGCAGTGCTTCGATTGCGTCCTCGAGGTGGCGCGGCAGTTCGTTCTCCTGCGTCCACGCGCTGCCCTCGGTGGCATCGCCCGGCAAACGCTGCTCGGTCAAACCGAGATAGCCGCACGCCAGCGTGGCCGCGATGGCGAGATAAGGGTTCACGTCGACGCCGGGAACGCGGTTCTCCACGCGCCGCGCCTCCGGAGTCGACTTCGGGATGCGGATGCCGCAGGTGCGGTTGTCGTGGCCCCAGCGCACATTCGTCGGTGCCGACATGTAGGGCGCGAGGCGCCGGTACGAATTGAC
>JANOLA010000505.1:0-1502 GCA_031419535.1 Burkholderiales bacterium
GCGCGAAGGCAGTTGCCGCGCAGCCCATCGCGGTCACGCTCGGCGCGGTGACGAACCGGAAGCTGTTGACGCTCGGGCTCGGGGTTCCGGCCGAAGAGATTGAGCACGCACGCGCGCGCATTGAGCTGCTGAAGCTCGCGAGCCCGCGGATTCTGCAGTGCCACTTCGACCCGCGGCAGCGCCATGGCCTCAATGAACTGAACGGCTATCGCGCCCTCGCCGATGCCACCGGCGCGGCCGTGGTGCTGGAGATCGTTGTCGAAAGCATCGATGCGTACGCGCAGGAACTGCAGGGCGCGGCCCGGCTCGTCAAGCAGGCCGGGCTCGCGCTGTCGGCGATTGCCGTCTGTCCCGTCGGCGACTTGAAGTCGGTGCTGCCCGGCGGCGCGCGCCCGCCGGCACCGCCCTTGGAAGACCTGTACGCCGCGGCGCGACAGGCGTTCCCGGGTGTGAAGCTCGGCGGCGGCATGTTCTCGTTCTTCACCGAATTGAACCGCAAGCGCCCGCCCGCGCAGTTGCTCGACTTTGTGATGAACACCACCTGCCCGATCGTGCACGCTGCGGACGACCGCTCCGTGATGGAAACGCTAGAAGCGCTGCCGTATCAAGTGAGCACCGCGCGCGCATCCATCGGCAAGACCGCACACCGCGTCGGGCCGAGCGCGATCGGCTGCCGCGACAACCCGCATGGCGCGAGCTTCACGCCGAACCCGAACAACCAGCGTGTGTGCCTGGCGAAGATGGACCCGCGCATGCGTGGCCTGTTCGGCGCGGCGTGGCTGCTGGGCTACATCGCCACGCTCGCGCGCACCGGCATCGAGGCGCTGACGATCGGCGCACCGACCGGGCCGCTGGGCATCATCAATCGTCGGACGGAATACGCACAGCCGTATTTCGACGCGCTCATCGCACCGGCCGTGTACCCGCTGTTCCACGTGATCAGCGGGCTCACGCGCGGTGCCGGCGCGCGGCTCGTGGATGCCGGTTGCTCCGACGACCAGAAAGTGCAGTGCCTCGCCTACCGCGCCCCAGGCGGCGGCACCACGCTGTGGCTCGCCAACCTCAGCTCGCAGCCGCAGTCGGTGCAGATCGCCGGCGCTAACGCAGCGAAGGGCGCAGCGAAGGGCGCAGCGAAGGGCGCGACGATCGGTGCGATGCTCGATGAGTCCAGCTTCGAGCTCGCAACCACGCGGCCACGCGACTTCCAGAAATCGTGGAAGGCGTTTGGCGAGAGCCTGACGCTCGCGCCCTATGGCGTGGCGATACTGGCCATCGCCGATTGACGCATCGCCACGCCGCCCGCTTCCTCCATTTCACTTCACAAAGATTTCCATGACCACCAACATTGCCCTGTTCGGCGCCGGCGGCAAGATGGGCGCACGCCTGTCGAAAAACCTGATGGGCTCGGCCTACACCGTGCGCCATGTCGAGCCCGGCGCGGGCGGGCGCCAGCGCCTGAAAGACGAACGCGGCATCACGGCGGTCTCTTCCGACGCCGCGCT
>JANOLA010000506.1:0-2183 GCA_031419535.1 Burkholderiales bacterium
GTCCACAGCTTGAGCATGTAGTTCAGGTCCCACTGCAGCTCGGGCGCGGTGCGGCCGATGCCGGCGGTGCGCGCGATCAGGCTCATGCCTTTCGGGTACTCGAGCTGATCCAGGTTTTCTTTCAGCTCCTCGCGGTCTTCGCCTTCGATGCGCCGGCTTACGCCGCCGCCGCGCGGGTTGTTGGGCATCAGCACCAGGTAGCGCCCGGCCAGGCTGACGAACGTGGTGAGCGCCGCGCCCTTGTTGCCGCGCTCTTCTTTGTCCACCTGCACCAGCAACGGGTCGCCGTCGCGAATCGCGTCCTGGATGCGCGCCGTGCGCACGTCCGTGCCTTCACGGAAGTAGTTGCGCGAGATTTCCTTGAACGGCAAGAAGCCGTGGCGGTCTTCGCCGTAGTCGACGAAACAGGCTTCGAGCGAAGGCTCGACGCGCGTCACGACCGCTTTGTAGATGTTGCCCTTGCGTTGTTCTCGGCCTTCGATTTCGGTCTCGAAGTCCATCAGTTTCTGGCCTTCGACAATGGCCAGGCGGCGCTCTTCAGGCTGCGTCGCGTTGATCAGCATGCGTTTCATGTGCACTCCACTTCGTGCGCTGCCCTTGGGGCATGGCGCACCACTCACCGTCCCCGCGGCCGGGCCGCGGGCGACACTTCAATGCACGATCAACGCTGGAAGGCCCGGAAGGAATCGCCCTGGACTGCGTGCCTGGTCGTTCGGTCGTCAGACCGGACGGGCGCGCAGCGTTGGCGCTTGCGTGGCAGGGACCGTTTTGCGGTGCGCATGTTGCACGGGGCCGTGAGGCCGAGGCAGCATTGCCGCTCGTGGATCGCTCGGCCGAGCCCAGCTGCTGCTCCGGGTTGTGGCATTGAAACGGCGATCGAGCCGATTCCGCGCTTCAACAACGGGCAGCGAGTGGGGGGCCGGGGTCAACATCCGCATGGGATCACTTGACGCGAGGCGGTAGGGCTGGACCAGCGTTGTCGGCGCGTTGGCGCCGCTTCTGCCGAGACTCGTGTCTACCGCCTGAAAAACCTAGTGGGTGGGTGCCTTCTTTTGCGTTGCTCTGCCGCATCCCGAACCTGGGCCGCAACGCCATTCATTTGGCCCTGCCTGCCCGGCGCGGCGATGCGTTGCATCACCGGTTGGGCGCGCCCTTCGGTGCGCCCCTACGCCCAAGTTGCCGGTCTCGTCTCGAAGGGCCAAGGCTAAACTCTTGACCGTCAAACACTCAGCGCAACAACGTGGTGCAGCGCATTATAGGGGCCAAGCGCGCGGCGCCACGGCGCTCCGCCCCAGCGGCCAAGCCCGAAGCGCCGGGCGCGAGCGTGCACTATGTCCAGGTCGATGAAGGTTCTGCCGGGCAGCGGCTCGACAACTTTCTGATCAAGCGGCTGAAGGGCGTTCCGAAGAGCCACGTGCATCGCGTGATCCGCAGCGGCGAGGTGCGCGTCAACCAAGGTCGCGCCGCCGCCGACACGCGCCTGGCCATCGGCGACAAGATTCGCGTGCCGCCGGTGCGCGTCGCGGCCACGGGCGATCCACTCGCGGTGCCGCCGCGCGAGTTCGCGGTGATCTTTGAGGATGCGCACCTGATCGCGATCGACAAACCGGCGGGCGTGGCGGTGCACGGTGGCAGCGGCGTGAGCTACGGCGTGATCGAACAGCTGCGCCGCGCGCGGCCGGGCGAGAAGTTTCTCGAACTGGTGCACCGCCTGGACAAGGAAACCTCGGGCGTGCTGCTGGTGGCGCGCAAGCGTGCAAGCCTGCTCCATTTGCAGGACCAATTGCGCCTGCGCGACAAGGGCGTTGCCAAGACCTACTTGGCCTTGGTGCTGGGCGCCTGGCCGGAGAAATTGAAGGTCATCGACGTCGCGCTGCTGAAGACGCTCAACGCCGAGGGCGAACGGCGCGTGCGCGTCGTCGATGCCGATCATGCCGATGCGCGCCGCTCGATCACGTTGGTGAAGGTGCGGCGGCGCTTCGCGGGCTTCACGCTGTTGGAGGTGAGCATCAAGACCGGACGCACGCACCAGATCCGCGTGCACCTGGCCGACGCCGGTTATCCGATCGTCGGCGATTCGAAGTATGGAAACTTCGATTTGAACAAGGCCTTGGCACGTGGCACGGCCTGGCCCGGCGTGGTTGCCCCGCGTGGCAAGGGAGAAAGCGCTTCACGCGGCGCAG
>JANOLA010000507.1:0-3986 GCA_031419535.1 Burkholderiales bacterium
CCGCGACTCGGGACAAACACCGCATGCGTCGGCGAGCGAAAACTAACGCTGTGCGCGGTCTTTGGTGTTCTGCGCCTCGATGCGCTCGCGCGCTTCGCGCCAGTCGTCGTCGCTCCAGCAGCGCAGCTCGTAGAAATTGCCACCCGTGGCCAGCGCGTTGCCACCGTCCATCATGATGCTCTGGCCGGTGAGCCAGTCGCATTGGCCGGGCGCCATCAAAAAAGCGGCCAGGTTTTGCAGTTCGCTCATGTTGCCGGGGCGCGCCATCGGATTGCGCTCGCGGCTGCGTGCGCCCGGTTCTTCGCCGGGGTTCAGGCGTTTGCTCATGCCCTCGGTCGGGATTTCGCCCGGCGCCACGGCGTTCAAGCGAATCCCATGGCGCGCCCATTCCACCGCCAGCGACTTGGTCATGACTTCGATGCCGGCCTTGCTCATCGCCGAGGGCACGACGTAGGGCGAGCCGTTGTCGACCCAGGTCACGATGACCGACATGACGTTGCGGTACGCCATGCCGGCGCGCCACGCACCCGTCTTGGCTTGTTCGACCCAGCGCTTGCCGATTGCCTGGGTGACGTAGAAGCTGCCATGGAACACGATGTTCGCGATGGCGTCGAAGGCGCGCGGCGACAGGCTCTCGGTCGGTGCGATGAAGTTGCCGGCGGCGTTGTTCACCAGGCCCGTGAGACCACCGCCTTGCCAGAGGGCTTCAACCATTTCCTCCACCGCCGAGGCGATGCGGATGTCGACGCCGAAGCTGTCCACACGCGCCTTCGGAAACTGCGCGCGCCAGGCTTGCACCGTCTCGTCGCAGACGCTTTTGCGGCGCCCGCAGATCGCGACGTCGGCACCCAGGCGAAGGAATTGCTCTGCCATCGCCCGGCCCAGCCCGGTTCCTCCACCGGTGACGAGGATGCGTTCGCCTTTCATCAAATCGGATTGGTACATGAGGTCTCCTGGGAGTGTGGGCTGGGCCGCGCGAGGGTCGGCTGTGGCAACGCGTACAAGGGATGCACGTCGGGCGAAGCGGGGCGATTGTGCGCCGCTCCTAGAATCGTGCAATGAGCCTCCGTTTCGACGCTGCGCAAGCATCGCCCATAGCCGCCGCCGCGCCAACGTCGTCGCCCAGTGAACCACGAGGCCTGTTGCGCGGCCTGAACCCGGAGCAACTCGCGGCGGTCACGCTGCCCGCGCAACCGGCGTTGATTCTCGCCGGCGCCGGATCGGGCAAAACCCGAGTCTTGACGACGCGCATCGCCTGGTTGATTCAGACCGGTCAACTCTCGCCGGGCGGCGTGCTCGCCGTGACGTTCACCAACAAGGCCGCGAAAGAGATGCTGACGCGCCTTAGCGCCATGCTGCCGATTCCCGTGCGCGGGATGTGGGTCGGCACCTTCCATGGCCTGTGCAATCGCTTCTTGCGAGCGCACTGGAAGATCGCCGCGCTGCCGCAGGGCTTTCAGATCCTCGACTCGTCGGATCAGCTTTCGGCCGTGAAGCGCATCGTCAAGGCGATGAACCTGGACGAGGCACGCTATGTGCCTAAGCAGGTCGCCTGGTTCATCGCCGGGGCGAAGGAAGACGGGCAGCGCCCCGCAGATGTGCCAGTGCCCGACGAGATGACGCGCGTGATGGTGCAGGTCTTCCAGGCCTACGAAGAACAGTGCCAGCGCGAAGGCGTGGTCGACTTTGCCGAGCTGATGCTGCGCACCTATGAATTGATGCGCGACAACCAGGCCCTGCGCGAGCATTACCAGCGGCGCTTCCGGCACATCCTGGTCGACGAATTCCAGGACACGAACAAACTGCAATACGCCTGGTTGAAGATGTTCGCCGGCCTGCCCGGCGCCCCCGGGCCGAATGGCCCGGATCGAACGACCAGTTGTGCGGTGTTGGCGGTGGGCGACGACGACCAGAGCATCTACGCGTTTCGCGGTGCGCGCGTCGGCAACATGGCCGACTTCGAGCGCGAGTTCAAGGTCGCGAGCGTCATCAAGCTCGAGCGCAACTACCGCTCGTTCGGCCACATCCTCGACTGCGCGAACGAGCTGATTTCGCACAACGAGCGGCGCCTGGGCAAGAACCTGCACACCGAAGCCGGCCCGGGCGAACCGGTGCGTGTGCGCGAGTCGCCGAGCGATTTTGCCGAGGCGCAGTGGTTCGTCGAAGAGGCGCAGCAATTGCACCGCGAAGGTACCGCCCGCAGCGAGATCGGCTTGCTGTACCGAAGCAACGCGCAAAGCCGGGTGCTGGAAAGCGCGCTGTTCAATGCCGGGCTGCCCTACAAGGTCTACGGCGGCCTGCGCTTCTTCGAGCGCGCCGAAGTCAAGCACGCGCTGAGTTACCTGCGCCTGCTCGAGAACGCCGACGACGACACGAGCTTCCTGCGCGTGGTGAACTTCCCCACGCGCGGCATCGGCGCGCGCACCATCGAGCTGCTGCAAGACAGCGCGCGCGCCAGCGGCTCCAGCCTCGTGCAAAGCGTGGGGTCGATGGCGGGCAAAGGCGGCACGAACCTGCTCGCTTTCGTTGCGCTGATCGACGCAATGCGACTCGCCACGCGCGGCAAGACGCTGCGCGAGATCATCGAACATGTGCTGCACGCCTCGGGTTTGGTCGATTGCTACAAGACCGACAAGGAAGGGCGCGAGCGGCTCGAAAACCTGGACGAGTTGGTCAACGCCGCCGAGTCCTTTGTCACCCAGGAAGGTTTCGGCAAAGACGCGGTGGCGTTGCCGGTGGATGAAATCGCGACCGTCGCCGCGCCGATCCAGGCTTCGGCCGCGGGTGGGGGTGCGGGTGCGGGTGCGCAGGTGATCGCCGACGTGGAGTCCGGCGAAATCATGTCGCCGCTTGCCGCGTTCCTGACGCATGCGTCGCTCGAAGCCGGCGACAACCAGGCTCAGGCCGGGCAGGACGCGATTCAACTGATGACGATCCACTCCGCCAAAGGCCTGGAGTTCGACTGCGTCTTCATCACGGGCCTCGAGGAAGGCCTGTTCCCGCACGAGAACAGCCTGTCGGACGTCGACGGTGTGGAAGAAGAGCGCCGCTTGATGTACGTGGCGATCACGCGGGCCCGCAAGCGCCTGTACCTGAGTTTCAGCCAGACGCGCATGCTGCACGGCCAGACCCGCTACAACGTGAAGAGCCGCTTTTTCGACGAGTTGCCGGAAGGCTCGCTGAAGTGGATCACGCCGCGCAACCAGGGCTTCGGCTCCGGGTTCTCACGCGAGTACCAGAACGCCTGGACGCGCGGTTCGGGGCTGGGCTCGATCGTCGGTGCAGGAAGGGTCGAGGCCCGGCCACCCGCCCCCGCGCCGGCCATGCGCGTTGCGAAAGCCGACACGCACGGCCTGCGCTCAGGCCAGAGCGTGTTCCACAACAAGTTCGGCGAGGGCGTCGTGATCACGTTAGAGGGGCGAGGGGACGACGCACGCGCCCAGGTGAACTTCGGCCGCCATGGCATGAAGTGGCTGGCGCTGTCGGTGGCGAAGTTGACGCCGATCGGCTGAAGAGACCCTGACTCCCTCTCCCGCAAGCGGGAGAGGGAGCAATACTGCCAATCACCCCCGCCCAACGAACGGCATCTTGGTCGCCATCACCGTCATGAACAGCACGTTCGCGTCGAGAGGCAGGCTCGCCATGTGCACCACTGAGTTGGCGACATGCGCGACGTCCATGCGGTCTTCCACCTTCATTTCGCCGTTGGCCTGGGGCACGCCCTTGGTCATGCGCAGCGTCATCTCGGTGACTGCGTTGCCGATGTCGATCTGGCCGACGGCGATGTCGTAGGCGCGGCCATCGAGCGATGCTGCCTTCGTCAGCCCGGTGATCGCGTGTTTCGTCGCCGTATAGGGCGAGCTGAACGGGCGCGGCGCGTGCGCCGAAATCGAGCCGTTGTTGATTAATCCCCCCCCGCGCGGCGATTGATCCTTAATCAAGCCGAAGGCCTCATGCGTGAACAGGAACGCCCCCTAGAGGTTCAC
>JANOLA010000508.1:0-3440 GCA_031419535.1 Burkholderiales bacterium
GGCCGCAAAGTCTCGGCCGCGGGCGCCGCCGCCGAGAGCGGCGCGTCGAATGCGATCACGTAGCGGCCGTTGTCTTCGCTCAGCCAGCCGGGCTTGGCGGCGCCCGCTTCCTGGGGGGCTGGCGCATCGGCGGTGTCGAACAGCGCATGCCACTCGTTCCATGTGCCTTCGCTGCTGCGGTACTGAAGCCGCCCGACGAGCGTGAACGCACTGCCCTGGTAGCGCCCGGCGGCACCCAGTTGCAACGGCGAGTGGTCGTCGAACAGCTCGGCGCTCTGGCCGATGCGGCGCAGCGCCTCGCCCTCGCGCAGCACCGAGCTGCGGCAGTAGCTGCACACTGCGAAGGCGCTGGCCGCGGAAGCGAAGTCCACCGGCGCCCCGCACTGCGGGCACGCGGCGCGCCAGGCGCGCTGGGGCACTTCGGCGGCCACGGTCGAGAGACTCTCAGCCTCTAAACCAGCTTCTTCAGCAGCTCGGCCTTCTTCGCGTCGAACTCTTCCTGCGTCACGATGCCCTTGGCTTTCAGGTCGGCGAGCTTTTCCAATGTCGCCATCACTTCGTCGGGCTTCACGCCCACGGCGGCAGCGGCTTGCGCGCCAACAGCGCCAACACCTTGCAAGCCCTGCGACAACTGCTGTGCCATCACCTGGCCGAGCGCGACACCGGCACCCAGCCCGATCGCGTCGCCCACCACACCGCCGCCCTGGCCCGCACCTTCGGCGAACTTCGGTAGCGACTGCGCGGTCTGGTACTGCATGAACTTGCCCATGTCGCCGCCGACCATGCCCATGCCGATGCGCTGGTCGAGAATTTTCTGCAGTTCCTCGGGCAACGACACGTTCTGAACCGTCACGCCCTCTAACTTCAAGCCGATCGCGGCGAAGGCCGGCGCGGTGGCGAGTTGCAGCGCTTTCGCGAACTCGACCTGGTTCGCCGCCAAGTCGAGAAACGCGACGCCGCTGCTCGCGACCGCGTCGCTGATGTGTTGCAGCATCAGCGCACGCAACTGGCCGTCCAGATCGGCCACGGTGTAGGCCTCGCGCGTGCCGGAGATTTCGGTGTGGAACAGCTTCGGGTCGGCCAGGCGATAGGAATAGTTGCCGAAGGCGCGCAGCCGCACCGCGCCGAAGTCCTTGTCCCGAATCGTCACCGGTTGCGTCGTGCCCCAGCGCTGATCGACCTGCTGGCGCGTGCTGAAGAAATAGACGTCGCTCTTGAACGGGCTCTGGAACAGCTTGTCCCAGTTCTTCAGGTAGGTCAGCACCGGCAGCGTGGCCGTGGTCAGCGTATGGCGGCCGGGGGCGAACACGTCGGCGACCTTGCCTTCGTTGACAAAGAGGGCGAGCTGCGATTCGCGCACCGTCAGCGACGCGCCGTTCTGGATTTCCAGCCCCGCCATCGGGAAGCGCCAGGCCAGCGTGCCGTCGCTGGACTCAGTCCACTCGATGATGTCGATGAACTGTTTCTTGATGAAATCCATCAACGCCATGGTTCGCGACTCCACCGATTGACCCCGGAATTCGGGTGCGGCGAATAATACGCCGCGGGGGTCGCTCGATTCGCGCTCGATTCGAGTTCGATTCGTTCACGCCACGCCACGCCACGCCACGCCATGTCAGCCCAGTTTTTCGAGATCGCCATCATCGGCGCCGGCCCGGTGGGCTTAGGCTTGGCCGTGCACGCCGCGCGCGCGCTGCCCGACGCGCGCATCACGCTGTTCGACGCGCGCCCGCTCGGCAGCGACGCGTCGCGCGACGCACGCACGCTGGCGCTGTCGCTCGCGAGCGTGCAGCAGCTCGAGCGGCTGGGCGCCTGGGACGCGAGCGCGGCGCAACCGATCTTTGAGGTGCATGTGTCGCAGCAGGGGCCGTCGCTCGCCGACGCGGTGTTGCCCTGGCTCGGCGCGCGATTGGGTGTGGAAGCGCCCGAGCCGGTGCTGCGCATCCGCGCCAGCGAGGAGGGCGTGCCCATGCTCGGTGCAGTGCTCAGCTACGGCGCGATCGTCGAGCCCTTGCAGCGCGCCTGGCTGGCGGCGCAGGCGCGCGATCCGAAGCGGCTGGTCAGCCGTTTCGGCACGCCGGTGGCGGCGTTGAAGAATCAGGGACAGGGGGTCGAAGTCGACGCGGGCATCGTCGAATCGTTCGACCTCGCGGTCGTTGCCGAAGGCGGCGTGTTCGCCGACCAGGCGCGCAAGGCCTTGGTCCATGACTATCGGCAAACGGCGTGGGTGGGGCAGGTTGAATTCGAGCCGCTCGACGCGTCGGGGGCGTTGGCCGCAGGGCCGGCGCGTTCGAGCGGCGTCGCGTTCGAGCGCTTCACGCGCCATGGGCCGGCGGCGCTGTTGCCGTTGAAGGACGGGCGCGCCGCGCTCGTGTGGTGTGTGGCGAGCGACGAAGATCCGGTGCGCGACCTGAACGATGCCCAGCGTGTGGCGGTGCTGAACCAGGTGTTCCATCCGACGGCGGGGCGCATCGCATCGATCTCGCCGCTGAAGCCGTTCGCGCTCGGCTTGAACGCCGAGCGCACCCTGACCGACGGCCGCATCGTGCGCATCGGCAACGCGGCGCAGACGCTGCACCCGGTGGCCGGACAAGGCCTGAACCTCGGGCTGCGTGATGCGTTCGATCTGGTGCGTGCGCTTGGGCGCGGCGCTGATCGGAACGCTGAGCGCCAGCCGGGGAAGGCGGATTTGACGAGCATCCTCGGAAAACTCGAATGGCAACGTGCCCCGGACCGCTGGACGATGATTGCCGCCACCGACTTTCTGGCGCGCAGTTTCACATGGGGGCTGCCCGGTGTGGCGAGCGCGCGCGCGATAGGGCTCGCAGCCTTGCAGCGAGCCGCGCCGCTAAAGTCGGCGCTCGCGCGGCACATGATGTTTGGCAGCTGATGACGTTTACGCGTCGAGCTTCCCAGTGCCAGCGTGCGCAATAGCGGTCGCGCGCATGGCGATGCGGGATGGCCGTTGCCTTGCCGGGGCTGTGCAAGCGAATTCAAATCATGCCGAACATGTGAACGATTTGGCACCAAGTCGCAGTTCCGCCTGCCTTCTGATACTCACCGACCAGGGTCCGGCAACACCCCTGAAGCATCAGGTTTCCCCTAGTTGCTGTGCGAATCGCCAGGGGCAAGATGAGGGCGCTGATCCACGATCAGTTTCATTTGTGCACAGTTGCGCCACAAGCGCAGTCAATCCACTCACTGGAGACAATCCATGCTTCGAACTCTGAGGTACGCCCTTGCAGGGGCCACCTTTGCCTTACTGACGTTGTCACTCAACAGCGGTGCCGCTGACGCCGAGCAAAGCAACGCGCTTGGCAAGGCAAAGGTGACGAACAACGCCTATATCGTGCAACTGGCCGACATGCCGGTGACGGCGTACAAGGGTGGCATCAAGGGCTATGCGGCGACCAAACCGCGCAAGGGCCAGAAGATCGACC
>JANOLA010000509.1:0-2657 GCA_031419535.1 Burkholderiales bacterium
GCCCATTGGCGGGTGCAGCAAGCCGATCATCAGGTTCAGCACCATCACCAGGCCGAAGTGCACCGGGTTCACGCCGAGCTTGAGCGCGATCGGCAGCAGAATCGGCACCAGGATCGTGATCGCCGCGGTCGGCTCCAGAAAGCAGCCGACGAACAGCATCAGCAAGTTCGCCATCAGCAGGAACAGCCACGGCTCCTGCGTCACGGCGAGCACCCATTCGGCGATCGCCGCGGTGACGCCGGTGGCGGTGAGCATCCAGCCGAAGATCGACGCGGCGGCGACGATGAACATCACCGTCGCGGTGGTCTCCACCGTGTCGAGGCTCACCTTGACGAAGGTCTTCCACGTCATCGTGCGGTACCACACCAGGCCGAGGAACAGCGCCCACACGCTGGCCGCGATGGCACCCTCGGTGGGTGTGAACAGGCCCGTCGTCATGCCGCCGATCAACAGCACCGGCGTCATGATCGGCAGCACCGCCTGAAAGCGGAAGATGCGGTCCAGCACGAACAGCACCACGATCGCGCCGAACACGACCGGCTGCGCCGCAAGCCCCATCTTGGTGACGAGCGCCCACGTCATCAAGGGCCAGGCGATCACGATGCCCAGCTCCATCAACGCGCCGCCGAAGCGCTGCCACGAAAACTTGACGTCCGCGCCCCAGCCGTTCTTGTGCGCGTAGTACGCCACCGTCACCATCATCAGAAACGCCATCAGCACGCCGGGCAGAACGCCGGCGAGGAACAGCGCCCCGACCGACACGTTGGCCATCATGGCGTAGATGACGAACGGCAGGCTCGGCGGAATGATGGGCCCGAGCGTGGCCGACGCGGCCGTGACGCCGACCGCGAATTCGAGGTCGTAGCCATGGTCCTTCATCGCCTTGATTTCCACCGTGCCCAGGCCAGCCGCATCCGCCACCGCAGTGCCGCTCATTCCGGCGAAGATGACGGAGCCGACCACGTTCACGTGACCGAGGCCCCCCTTGAGCCAACCGACGAGCGCGAGCGCGAAGTTGTAGATGCGATTCGTGATTCCGGCGTTGTTCATCAAGTTGCCGGCGAGGATGAAAAACGGCACCGCGAGCAGTGGGAAGGAGTCGATGCCGCCGATCATGCGGTGCACCACTGCAAACGGTGGCAGATTGCCCGTGATCAGGATGTAGACCAGGCAGGCGCCGGCCATGGCGATGGCCACCGGCAAGCCGCTGGCCATCAGGAACAGAAAGATGATTTTGAGCATGCTGCCGCTAACCTTGATCTCGCTGAAGTTCGGCTCAAAACACCGTTCTGTCGCCCATGCTGGATTCGGGCCGCTCGAGCACCGAATAGCCGCGTTGCAGATGCACGCGCATCACCCAGATCGAGCGCAACGCCATCGCGGCGAAGCCGAACAGCACGACGCTGTAGACGATGTTCATCGGCAGGTCGACGATCGTCATCTGGTAGGAACCCATCTTCAGCATCATCTGCACCGTGTAGACCGTCATCGCCACGAGAAACGCAATGCGCAGCACGTCGACCAGCAGCGCGAGCGCGCGGCAGGCGCGTGCCGGCAGGTAGCGGTACAGCAAATCGACCTGGATGTGGTTGTTCTTCGCCACGCCGATCGACGCGCCGACGAAGACCACGCCGATCAGCAGGTAGCGCGCGATCTCTTCCGTCCACGACGCCGAGTTGTTCAGCGCATAGCGCGTGAAGAACTGCGTGAACACCACGGCGGCCAGCGCCCAGAACAGCGCCAGCGCGAACCAGGCTTCGATGGGCGTGTTTGAGAGGTCCACGGCCTCGTCGACGGCGTGGAACTCGCCGTCATCGCCCATCACTTTCGGGCCGGAGTCGATGTCCATGGGGTTGCCTCGTCATCCCGGCGCACGCCGGGATCCATTGCGCAGTGCGAGAAGTGGATCCCGGCTTGCGCCGGGATGACACGTGCCTCTTGATCGCCGTGATGCGGTCGTAATCCTTCTTGTCGAAACCCATCGACTCGACGCTCTTGGCTTTCAGCACCGCATCGACAAAGCTCTGCCGGTTCACGGTGTGCACCGTCAGGCCTTTCTTCTTGAAGTCGTCGACGAGTTCCGATTCGCGCTTCTTGATCTGCGCCGACGCGCGCGCCGCGGCTTCTTGCGCCACTTCGCCGAACATCTTCTTTTCGGCGTCGGACAGCGTGTTCCACACGTGCGGCGCCACTTGCGTCGTCAAACCATCGACGATGTGGCCGGTGAGCATGATGTGCTTCTGCACTTCATAGAATTTCTTCGCTTCGATCGTCGTGAGCGGGTTCTCTTGCGCGTCGACCGTGCCGTTTTGCAGCGCGAGGTAGACCTCGGCAAAGGCGATCGGCGTCGGGTTCGCGCCGCAGGCACGCGGCAGCGCCGTGTAGGCCGGCGAGTCGGGCACCCGCATCTTCAGGCCCTTCATCTGGTCGCAGTTGGTGAACAGCTTGTTCGAAGTGGCGTGACGCGCGCCGTAGTAGGTGAGCGCCGTCACGGTGTTGCCGGTGGCCTTCTTGTAGCCCTCGGTCAGCTCCTTGAAGACGTCGCTCTTGCCGTACTTGATGACATGGTCGGCATCGCGGAAGGTGAACGGGTAGTAGCTGACGGCCAGCCGCCACCCTGCGCCAGTTCTTCGACTACCTGGCACGCGGCGTGCCCT
>JANOLA010000510.1:0-1506 GCA_031419535.1 Burkholderiales bacterium
AGCCGGGACCCATCCGCGGAGGCCCCCCGTTTGGCGATGCGTTCATCGCGTGCAACCGGTGGATCCCGGCTTTCGCCGGGATGACGAGGGTTGTCGGGCAAGCCTCGAGGCCACATCGAACGACAGCAAAGGGCCGAAAGCAGTCAGCGCCCCGCCGCAGGCTTGATGCAAGTCGAGGTATGTCAGCTTCATTTCATGCATCTTCAGTGGCCGGTTGCGGCAGGAAGCGGCGGTAGCGCTGCAGCGCCGCGCGGATCGCCGCGTTGCCGAGCGTGTAGCGAAACTCGGTGGCGTCTTGCGCGACGCGCGTCGCGCCGAAGCGCTCGTGGAACGCCCAGACACGCTGGTTGTCGCGCCGCACCTGAAAGTGCGCGTGGCGAAAACCCAGCGCATCGAGCGCATAGGCATAGACCATCAAGGCGGACTCGATCGCCGCGGTGGTGGGTGCGTCATCCTTCAAGATCCAGCTGCCCCAGCAAAAGCTGTCGCCTTGTGCGTCGTACAGGCGCACGGTGCCCAACGGTTCGGCCGGCTTGCTCTGCACGGTATGCGCACTCTCGATGATGAAATAGACCTGGTCGTTGGACTCGCGGTAACCCTCGAGCCACGCCACTTGGTCGGCCAGCCGCGGCGACACCGGCGACAAGTGGCGCGACATGCGCGCGTCGCTGCGCAAACCGTGAATGAACGCCGCGTCGCCGACGCACGCATCGCGAAACACGAGCGTCTTGCCCCGGAACAACTCTGCCCTGCGCAAACGCGGCGAACTCATGCCGCGCCCTCCACCGCGGCGACGTGCTGCTGGAACTGCGCGTAGTCGCGGATGTAGTCGGCGCTGTCGTAATAGTGCGAGGCGAACACCATCAGCATCGCGTCGGACGAATACTTGTACTGGATGCCCCAGGTCATCGGCGGCAGGTACAGGCCCCGGTCGGGCGAGTCCAGCCCGACTTCGACCTTGTGCTGGCCGTCGTCGGCAACCACGGCGCAACTGCCGCGCAGGCAGATCAGGAACTGGTGGCACTCGCGGTGTGCGTGTTCGCCGCGGATTTCGCGGTTGGGAACGCCGAACACGATGAAGTAGCGCAGTGGCTTGAACGGAACCTGGCGGTCGAATTCGCCCACCGTCAGGTTGCCGCGCAGGTCGGGGATGACGGGGAAGTGGTGCACCGTCACGCCTCGCACCGGCGTGTCTTGCAGCGTCGCGGCGCTGGTCGGTCGCACCAGCGCCAGTGCGCTGACCGGGCCCTGGGTCGCGTCGACGTAGCCGACGATCGTCGCCGGGTTGCCCTCGACGATGGCCCCTGGCGGCACCGATCGCGTGACCACCGAGCCGGGCCGCACCAGCGCCTTGGCGCCGATCGTGACACCGGCGCCGATGCTGACGTTCGCGCCGATCCAGGCGTCGCTTCGAACCACGGCGGGCGTTTGCGCGCCGCCCGGTGCCGCCGCGAACGCGACATGCGCGCCGATGTGAACCCGGTCTTCGATGACGCTGCCGCGGCC
>JANOLA010000511.1:0-6161 GCA_031419535.1 Burkholderiales bacterium
GGTCAATTCCGTGGTTTTGTCGGGTTGGTTCATTTTTTGGCCTGCGGCTGATTGGCGTGGCACTCGAAGCAATCGATCTTCACCGCGGTGTAGCTGTGGCACGAGACGCAGAAGTTGGTCTCGGTCTTGGCGACGCTGCCCGTCTTGCTGCTGGCGTGGCAAGCAATGCACTCCTTCAAGCTGTACTTCGCACCACGGATGCCGCCGAACACGGTGTCGTCGCGCTGATGCTTGAGCATCTCCATGTGGTTGCGCCGCATCAGCGCAGGCTCCTCGACGCAGCGCTCGCCCTTGGCGGCGCGCTCGATGGTCGGCAGCGGCGTGCGGCCGGCAGGCTCGGTGGCAAGCGCGGCAACCGGCATGCCCAGGCTCGCGCCCAGGACAGCCGCTGCGCCCAGGCCGGCCACCAGCGCGCGCGCGCGAGCCCATTGCATCGTGGCTACTCCCCCAACCCCATCTGGATGTAGCCGGTGGGGCAAACATCGGCACAGATGTGGCAGCCGATGCACTTGGTGTAGTCGGTGTCGACGTAACGCCCCATCGTCGATTTGCCCTTGGGCACCTTGAACACGGCGGTCTGCGGGCAGTAGACGACGCAGTTGTCGCACTCGAAACATTGGCCGCAACTCATGCAGCGTTTCGCTTCAAGCTGCGCCTGGGCTTCGAGAAGCGGCAGCAAACGCTCCTCGAAGTTGTTCAGCGCCTCGTCGGCGTTGAGCGAAATCATCTTTCGCTTCACGCGCGGCGTGTAGTTGAAGTGGCCGAGGAATAGCTCGTTGTGCGGGATGACGTAGCGGTCGGAGCGGTTGTCGTAGTTGTGGATCGCACCGGTGCTGGCATCGGTGCCCCAGGTCGGCTCGGTGATCTGCGTGACCTTCAGGCCCTTCTCGACCATCTTGCGCATCAAATCAAACCCGTGGACGTCGATCTTCGGGCGCTTTTCCAAAGGCTCGCTGCGCAGAAAGCGGTCGATGCCCTCGGCGGCAATCGCGCCCTGGCCAATCGCCGTGGTCAGCAGGTGCGGGCGCACCACGTCGCCGCCGACGAACATGCCGCTCTGTCCTTGTACCTGGTAGTTCTTGTCGGCCGCGATCGCGCCCTTGCCGTTGTTCAGCACTTCCAGGCCAGTGAAGTCGACCGCCTGGCCGATGGCCGAGACGATCAGGTCTGCGGAGAGGTCTTCTTCGGTCCCAGGTAGTTGCTTCACGTCGAGTTTGCCGCCGACGATCTTGGCTTCGCAGCGAATCACGCGCAGAGCGGTGGCGCGGCCGTCGGCGTCGACAAGCACCGCCACGGGCGCCATGCCGCCACGGATCGCGATGCCTTCGCCGAGCGCGTGTTCGACTTCGTGTTTGCTCGCTTGCATCTTGTCGATCGCGAAGATCGACGTCAACGTGACCTCGGCGCCCATGCGCGCCGACAGCGTCGCGGCGTCGTGGGCGGAATAACCGCCGATTACGTTTTCCGGGCGGTCGCTCTCGTGCACCTGGTCGATGTGGCCCAGGCGCCGCGCCACGGTGGCCACGTCGATGGACGTGTCGCCCCCGCCGACGACGACGACGCGCCGGCCCACATGCTGCATGCGGCCGTCGTTGAAAGCCTTGAGGAAAGCGGTGGCGGTGACGCAGTTCGGCGCCTGCGCGCCTTCGATCGGCAGCGGCCTGCCGCTTTGCGCACCCAGGCCGAGGAACACTGCGTCGAAGGCATTCTTCAGATCGTCGAGCGTGATGTCACTGCCGATGCGGCACGCCATGCGCGTCTCCACGCCCATGTCGAGAATGCGTTGAATTTCGGCATCGAGAACGGCGCGCGGTGTGCGGAATCCCGGAATGCCGTAGCGCATCATGCCGCCGAGCAGTTCACGCTCGTCGAAGATCGTCACGGCGTGGCCCTTGCGCGCGAGCTGATACGCCACCGACAGGCCTGCCGGGCCGGCGCCGATTACCGCGACCTTTTTGCCGGTGGGGGTGGTGGGTTTGGCAAACGCCAGCTTGTGTTCAATGGCCCATTCGCCGAGGAAATGTTCGACCGAGTTGATGCCGACAAAATCTTCCACCATGTTGCGGTTGCAGCCTGACTCGCAAGGCGCCGGGCAGACACGCCCCATCACGGAAGGAAAAGGGTTCGCTTCCGTCAGGCGCCGCCACGCGTATTCCTGCCATGGCACACCGGCGGGCGGCTTCTCGATGCCGCGCACGATGTTCAAGTAGCCGCGGATGTCTTCACCCGACGGGCATGAGCCCTGGCACGGCGGCGTGCTCTGAATGTAGGTGGGGCACTTGTGCGTGTGGTCGGCGTCGAAGATTTCTTCCTGCCAGGGCAGCGGCTTGGCGTCGTCGTCCTTGTAGCGGCGGAAGGTCAGCGGCTTGATGTCGCCGGTCGTGGAGGGAGAAGACATCGCGGATTTCCTCAGGCGTATTGCAGCGGGATCGATCTCAATGCGGCTCGCCGAGCCGGATGGCTTTGCTGACGAGCTGGTGCACCCCGCCGACCATGTTCATGTCGAAGCCGTAATAGGGCAGCACCTTGCTGAACTGCGCCTTGCAGATCGCGCAGATCGCGGCCATGAAATTCACGCCGTGGTCGTCGACCACATTCTTCAGCGCCTCCATGCGCGGCAGCGCGCCCTTGACGCGCAGCTCCATCAGGTCGTCGGTGAGCAGGCCGCCGCCGCCACCGCAGCAGAACGTGGCCTCACCCGTGGTGCCGGGCGACATGTCGTGGAAATGGTTCGCCACCGCCCTGATGATTTCGCGCGGAATCACGAACTGCCCGCCGGGCATCGAGCCCATGCGCGAGGCGCGCGCGACGTTGCACGAGTCGTGAAATGTGATGATGCGATCGTCGTTCTTTTCCTTGTCGAACTTCAGTGCGCCCTGCTGGATGAGGTCATACGTCATCTCACAAATGTGCTGCGGCACCGGGTAGTTCGAATCGAGCCAGTCGAACGGGCCAATCAGCGTGTTCCAGAAGCTGTACGCGACGCGCCAGGCGTGGCCGCATTCGCCGACGACGAGGCGGCGCACGCCAAGCTCAACGGCGGCCTCCTTGACGCGCAGCGAGATCGTGCGCATCTGCTCGTAGTTGCCGATGAACAGGCCGAAGTTGCCCGCTTCGCTCGCCTTGGTGCTGAGCGTCCAGGAAATTCCGGCGGCGTGGAACACCTTCGCGTAGCCGATCAGGCTTTCCACATGCGGCTCGGAGAAGAAGTCGGCCGAGGGCGTGACGAGCAGCACCTGCGCGCCGGGCTCGTCGAGCGGGAAGCGCACCGCCACGCCGGTTTCTTCGAGCACATCTTCTTCCAGGCCGAGCAACGTGTCTTTCAACGCCGGTCCGGGGATGCCCAGGTTGTTGCCGATGCGGTGCACCTTGCCGATGATCTCGTTCGAATACTTTTGCCCCAGACCCACCGAGTCCATGATTTCGCGCGCGGCCATCGTCACTTCGGCGGTGTCGATGCCGTACGGGCAGAACACCGAGCAGCGCCGGCACTCGGAGCATTGGTTGTAGTAGGTCCACCAGTCGTCGAGAACTTCCTTGGTCATGTCGGTCGCGCCGACGAGCTTGGGGAAGTGTTTGCCGGCGAACGTGAAGTAGCGCCGGTAGACGCCGCGCATCAGGTCCTGGCGCGCGACCGGCATGTTCTTCGGGTCACCGGTGCCGAGGAAGTAGTGGCACTTGTCGGAGCACGCGCCGCAGTGCACGCACGAATCCATGTAGACCTGCAGCGAGCGGTATTTGCCGAGCAGCTCGCCCATCTTGCCCACCGCGCGCTGCTCCCAGCCGTCTTCCAGTTCGCCGGGAAAACCGATTCGGGCCTGGATGATGGGCGAGGCGACGAAGGGCTTGCTGTGCGCCATCGCGCCTTCGGCCACCAGCGGGATGACCGGGTAGCGGTTCAGGGTCGGCGTCTTGAATGCAGCGGTGGCCAAGATGTTCGTCCTTCGAGCGTCACTTCTTGGGCAGCGCCGCGGCCCAGGCGGCCACATGGCGCTGCTCGCGCGACGTGTCGGCTTGGTTGCGCCCGGGGCTGAAGAACAGGCCCGGCGCGTGCATCAATTTGCTGATCGGGAACACGATCATCAGCAGCGCCACGAGCGTGAGGTGCAGCAATAGCAGCGGGTCTGCCGGCAACGGCTGAATGTCGAACCGCATCAGGCCGAGCATGAACGCCTTGACGGCAACGATGTCGGTGTGCGCGACGAAGCGCATGCCGAGGCCGCTCAGGCCGATCGCCAACAGCAGCGCGAGGTGCAGATGGTCCGATGGCGTAGAGATGTAGCGCACCCGGTCCACAAGGAAACGCCGCGCCCACAGGCCCGCCAGTCCGAAGGCCATCGCAAAGCCGGCGTAGGTGCCGAAGGCCTGCACCCAGACGATCGCTGTCCACACTGGCTGCTGAAAGTAGCGCAGATGGCGCAGCAGAACGAGCAGCAGCGCGGCGTGGAACAGCCAGCCGAAGACCCAGGTCCACTTGCTCGCCTTGAACAGGCTCTCGAAGAACACCACTTCGCGCGTCAGGCGCAGCACGACGCCGGTGGTCGTCGTGGGTGCGGGTGTCGTGGGAATCTTCAGCGGCGCGGGAACGGCGCTGTAGCGGCGGATTTTCGCGCCGACACCGATGACGAGGATCGCGGTGGCGAGGTAGAACAGCGCGGCGAAGCTGATGCTCAGCGCGGACATGTTGGAATCGCCCGCGCCTGCGCCCTCACCCCAACCCGCAAGCGGGAGAGGGAGCAGGGAGTTTCCCCCTCGCCCCCGTATTCGGGGGAGAGGGTTGGGGTGAGGGGGTGCATCACGCGCGGCTTAAACGCAGCCGGTGGGCTTGGGTAGCCCCGCGATCTTGCAAGCCTGCTTCGCCGGCCCGTAGGGGAACAGCTCGTACAGGTACTTGCTATTGCCCTTTTCCACCCCGAGCTGCTTGCCGATCGCCTTGGTCAACACGCGCACCGCCGGCGCGATCTGGTACTCGTTGTAGTAGTCGCGCAGGAAGTTCACGACTTCCCAGTGATTGCTCGACATCTCGACGTTCTCGGTCACTGCGATCGCCTTGCCGATGTCTTCATTCCAGTCGGCGAGGTTCACCAGATAGCCTTCTTCGTCGGTTTCAAACGTCGTGCCGTTGACTTCGATGCCCATGGGGAGTCTCCTTGTGTCAGAGCCAGGATTGGTTGGTGGGGTGCTCGGCGACAAGGTCGACAAAGCCTGCGTAATCGACCTGTGTCACGCCGTCAAGCAACTTGCCGGCCAGGCCGCGCGCCTCGACATCGGGCTGCAGCACGTAGACCTTCAGCTGTTTGACGGCGCTTTCAATCCCCGAAGTCGCGCTGCCGCTGCGCGTGGCGGCATACACAGCGTCTTCCGTCAGCAGCACGGACTGGCCCGGCTTGGCCAGGCGCAGGCAGCTTTGCAGCGACGTCGACTGCGCATGCGATTTGTTGACGATGTGCAGCAAGGCTCGCTCCTAGAAGGAAAGGACCACGTCTTGCTCGGCCATCAGGTCAGCCATCTCGGCGCTTCCCAGCACCTGCACGGGTACCAGCAGATCGGCCGGCGTCAAGCCGCGCGCGTCCATCGACTCACGCTCGACGTAGAGCTTTTCCACGTCGTAGCCGTCGAGTGCGCGATACGTCGGCGAATGGTTCTTGATGCCGATCGCCTTCGTGTTCTGGCCTTTGACCAGTTCGAACACGCCGTCGTCGAGAAACACCAGGCTCACGTCTTGGTCGAAGGTGGCGGCGATCAACACGACTTCCAGGCTTTCCAGCGCGTGGATCGTGCCGTAGGGCGCCTTGCGGTTGACGAACATGAACTTCTTCATACGCAGCCTGTGTTCAATCCCCGAAGGTCACGAGCCGATCGGCCTTGATGCCGGTGTCCACGAGTTGCCCCAGGCCCGAGATGCGAAACCCCGGCGCCAGCACTTCGTCTTTGATGCCTCGGCGCAGCGCCGCGGCTACGCACACGACCAGATCGACCTTGTGCTGCGCCGCGAGCGCCGACCAGCGGTTCACGATGTGGCGGTCGTCCTGCGGCGGCTCGGTGAGCTTGCTCGCGTTGTACACGCCGTCGTGATAGAAGAACACGCGTTGGATCTCGTGGCCCTTGGCGAGCGCCGCGGCGGCGAACTGATACGCGCTGTCGCTGCCTTGGCGCGTGTA
>JANOLA010000512.1:0-10203 GCA_031419535.1 Burkholderiales bacterium
GGAATCCGCGGGCGTGCATTCCTTCGCCGCATGGTGGCAGAGCATGCCGGGCATCCGTCCGCTATTGAAACTGAGCTATGCGGCGAACTGGGCGCTCGACGAGCGGGCGGTGGGCTTCTCCGCGGTGAATCTGGTGGTGCATGCGGCGAACACGCTGCTCGTGTTGCATCTGCTGCGCCGACTGGCGCCGCGGCTCGGCGTTGCCGCCGGCGCCGCTTCGAGCACGGCATTCATCGCTGCGCTGATCTTTGCGCTGCATCCGGCGCAGACCGAAGCCGTCACCTACATCAGCGGACGCTCGGTGTCGCTGATGGCGCTGTTTGCGTTTGCCTCCATGTGGGCGTGGCTCAGGGCGGAAGACGGCGTGCGGCCGGCCGCATGGCGCTTCGCCTCCGCGGCTCTGTTCGCGGCCGCACTCGCGGTGAAAGAGAACGCCTGGATCCTGCCGCTTGCTTATGCGTTGTGGGAGGCGTTGTGCGAAACCTCGCGCAAGGACTTCGGCTGGCGCGCATGGCTCGCGCGATCTGCCTGGCATGGGGCCGTGCTGCTCGGGTTTGCCGGGTCGGTCTGGCTGGTTCCGGCATACGGGAGGCTGCTCGACGCAAGCCTGCAAACCCGCTCGCTGGCCGAGAACCTGCTCACCCAAGTGAACGGGGTTTTCTATCTGACCACGCGGCCGTTGCTCGGTCTCGTCGTGAACATCGATCCGGATCTGCCGGTGGTCAAGGCCTTCACACCCGAGCTTGCCGTGAAGGCAGCGCTGCTCGCCGGCTTGCTGGCCGTGGCGCTGTGGCACTGGCGACGAGCTGCCGCTTCGCGCTGGCTGGCTTTCAGCATTCTGTGGTTCGTGGTCTGGCTGATCCCGACCAATTCCGTCTTGCCGCGCTTCGATGTCGCCAACGACCGGCAGTTGTACCTGGCGTTGATCGGGCCTGCCCTGATCTGCGCGGTGCTGCTCGCCAGGCTGCGTGCGCATCGCCCCTTGGCGGGGACGGTCGCGATCGCATCGCTGCTGTTGGTGCTGGCTTCCTCAACCATCATGCGCAACCGCGACTATCGCTCCGAAGTGGCGCTGTGGGAGCGCACCAGCGAGGCGTCACCAAACAAGCCGAGGGTCTGGAACAACCTCGGGTACGCTCGGCAGCAGGCGGGCGATTCAGAGGGCGCCATACGCGCGTACCGCCGGGTGTTGCTGCTCGATCCTGGCCACTGGCGGGCACGAAACAACCTGGACTTGCTTCAGTAAGTAGCGTGCGCGGATCCGGCGCCGATGCTGCCGGCGCGCCTACAGCAGGATCAAGAACCCACCGTCCGGTTCTTTCTCCAAGGCCGCGACTCGCAGCGCGTGCGTTCTCAGCATCGATTCGATATCTTGGGTGGAACAGTTGCCGCGTCGAATCCATACCACGCGCGGTGCCGACGCTGCGATCTGACTTCGTTCCTGAAAATCAGAGTCCTTGGTCACGATCGCGAAGCCACCTTCCTTCGCAAAGCGCCATATCGCGTCATCGTCAGCACGGTCGAGTCCGGCTTGACGGACGTGCAGCGAGCCCGCAAACACGTCGGCCAGTTGCGCCACCAGATGGGGCGACAAGTTCTGGTCGAACAGCAGCTTCACGCCGCTACCGTGAATTGCATGCGTTCACGGTCGGCGGCATAGGCCAGGCAGGCCTGGACGTCCTGCGCGGTCAGATCCGGGAAGTCGATGAGCAATTGCTGCTGCGACATGCCCGAGGCGAGGTACTCCAAGACGTCATACACCGTCATTCGCAGTCCGCGAATGCAAGGTTTTCCGCCGCGTTTGCCGGGCTCGATCGTGATGATGTCTCGATAGTTCATGGCGCACACCCCCAGTCTCACAGACATTTGCATTATTGCGCGCTGATCTGTCGCGCCGACAAAGTGAATCGACGATTGCCGAGCCTGGGCCCCGTCCGCGGCACCGCGTCGGCTTGCTCGATCTCGTTGCTCCTCCTGCCGGTGGGCCGCCATTGTCGATGCCGAGGGAGCCGCGAAGACTGTTGACGTCGCAGGTGTGCAACAGCGAGGTGCCCACCAGCAAGTCGGCGAACAGATCCACGTCGCTTCCCTCATGGTCGACTCCCTTGGCGACCGAGCCGAATACGCGCACACTGCGCGCACCACGAGCCGCTGCCGGCGCCAGGATGCGCGTGCGCTGCGAGGCAAATGCCCGAGAAGGAAGGAAGATCGGCGCTGCGGTGTGCACCAAGGGAAGTGACTGCGATGTCAGCGCGGACCGCCGCTTGACACGGCACGGCCGCTGCCGCAAACGTCGATCGAACACTGGAGGGTGACATGAATCTGCGAGCCATCGGTCTCATTCCCGCCTTGCTGGCCTGCGCGCTGGCGCTGCCCATCGCGTCGCAGGCGCAGCCGGCCGCGAAGGTGCATCGGCTGGGAGTCCTCAATATCAATTCGTTTTCCGGCCCTGGGGGCCGGGCATTTTTCGATCAACTGAATCAGCTCGGCTATGTCCAAGGAAAGAACCTTGTGGTCGAGCTTCGATTCCCCGAGGGCAAAGTCGGGTGGTCCGATCTCGCTGCTGAGCTGGTGGCTCTCAAGCTGGATGTCATTTTGGTGACGGTTTGTGGAGCCCCGCTCGACGCCGTCAGGCGCGCCACAAGCACGATCCCCATCGTCGTTGCGACGTGCACCGATGACATGGTGGCCTCCGGCATCGTTGCGAGCCTCGCTCGCCCCGGCGGCAACATCACCGGACAGCAAAAGCTCACGCCGGAGTTGTCGATGAAACGTCTGGAATTTCTCAAGCAAGTAGCTCCCGGCGCTTCGCGCATCGCGGTGCTCTGGGATCCGGGCTACTCCGGCTTTGCGGCCGACTGGAAGGCGTTGCGCGAGGCGGCCCTGATCTTGGGCGTGACCCTCTTGCCAATCGAGGCCCATGGGCCTGACCAGTGGGAGGCGGCCTTTGCCGCCATTGCCGGCCAGCGCGCCGAGGGCCTCATGACGATGCAGGATGCGAACACGTTCTCGCACGCCCAACGGCTTGCCGATCTTGCAGCACGCAGCCGGCTTCCTGCCGTGTTTCCCTACGACGTGAACGCAAGGGCTGGCGGCCTGATGTCATACGGCGTGAACGTGCCCGACATGCTCCGCCATTCCGTGACCTTCATCGACCGAATTCTGAAAGGCGCCAAGCCCAGTGACCTGCCGGTGGAGCAGCCGACGCGCTTCGAGATGATCGTGAACCTGAAGGCCGCCAAGGCGCTGGGCATCACGGTTCCACAATCGATGCTGCTGCGGGCCGACGAAGTGATTCGATGAGCGACAGGCGTGGAATTTCCCCTCGCGCCGCCTCGGTGCTGACCGGCGCGGCCGAATTCGCGAGCAGGATCAACGGCAGGCCTACCGCGCAAGCCAACGCCGCTGCGCCGCCAGGGTCTGAACCTGGCGAAACCCATACCGCGGAAGTTCGCGTCGCAGCGCCGGCCAGAGCTTGAGCAACAACTCCGCCGTGGCGAGCGCATCGGCCGCTGCCTGGTGACGCTGCGCGCATTCGATTCGGAAGTGCGCCAGCCATTCGTCGAGCGCGCGAGCGCGAACTTCGGGGTAGAGCACGGCGGCGAGCGGCTCAATGTCCAGCCAACGGTTCCCCAGGCGTCGCCCCAGCGCCGCCCGGCACGCGCGCTCGATCAGGGTCCGGTCAAACGCGGCGTGAAACGCCAGCAAAGGAGACGCTGCAACCCAGCGCTCGAACTCGGCCAGCGCCAGCGCGGGTTCGGCACCGCCGCGCTGCGCGCCCACGCCGATGCCGTGCAGCAGGATGTTGCCCTTGTCGGGGTTCGATGCGGATTCGGGCTGGCGCAACACCGCCTCGAAGCTGTCGCCGACGTGGATGCGCGGCGCGCCGGCGTCGAAGTGCACGCCGACCGCGGCGATCGCGAGCAGCCGGTCGTGGTGTGGATCGAGTCCGCTTGACTCCACGTCCAGCACCACCCAGCGCTGCTCGTCGATCGATGGGCCGGCTCCCAGCCAACGCTTGACGCGATCCAGCATGGCAACTCTTCAGCGCTGGTAATCCAGCTCCAGCCGCTGCTGCAGCCCGCGCGCGACCTTGCAACTCTCAACCAGCATGCGTCGATCGAGGTCATTCAGGTCGGCGACGTCAATCAGGTTCGGATTGTCCTGCGGGTGCTGCCGGGGCGCGGCCGTGGCCTCGCCGATCTGCAGCTGCAGGCGTTGCATCTGCAGGAACTCGAAGGCGCTGACGGCGGATTGCCCTTCGCGCGGCATTCGCAACAGCGCCGCGACGGCCTCCAGGCGCTCGCGCGTGCCCACCGCGGGCACGCCATGCGCCAGCGCATAGAGCCGTGCGGCGTCGACGAAGATCGCCGTGCCGTGCATTTTCAGGTCGAGCATCTCCCGGCCGTCGACCTCTTGCGTGTCGATCGCACCGCGCCAATTCAGCGGCGCACGCCGCTGCAACGCGTTGTCGGCCATTTGTTTGAGGAAACGCGGCGTGCGTGCCGCTTCGCGCGTGATCGATTCGCGCAGCGGCCGCGCCAGCGCGGTGTTGCCGCACAGAGCGCGCAAGTCGAAGTAGATGCTTGCATTGAGCAGGTCGCGAGGCGAGCCGTTCGCGATCCAGTGGCTGAAGCCGTGTTGCCATTCGGCCGGCGTCAGGCAGCACGCCGGGTTGCCGGCCATCACGTTGCCCTTGCACAGCGGGTAGCCGCAGGCGTCGAGCGCTTCGTTCACCTCGCGGCCGAAGGCCAGCCAGGCCGGCCGGTCGTGCCCGGGGTCGTCGCTGACGAAGATCAAGCCGTTGTCCTGATCCGTGGCGATGGTTTGCTCAGCGCGCCCCTCCGAACCGAAAGCGAGCCAGCACGCCCGCGCCAAATCCATGCCTCGGGCTGCGGCAACCATTTGCACCAGCCGTTGCGTCAACACGTCGTTCAAGTGGCTGATCAGCGCGGTGAGCTGGCGCGCGTGAACGCCTTGGCTCAGCAAGCTGCGCGCCAGGCCGCGAATCTGCGCGGCGAGCAGCTTCAGCGTCGCCACGTCGGCCGCGGCGCGCAGTTGCGTGCTGATTTGCTTGAGCGACAGGCGCTGCAAGGCGAACAGGTCGCGCTCTGAAACGAGGTTGATCAACACGCCGTGTTCCGTGATCGGCACATGGCGCACGCCGTGGCGCGACATCAGCAGCGCCGCGTCGAGCAGCGTGTCGCCCGTGGTCAGCGTGTGCAGCGGTGCGCTCATCGCGTCGGCGATGGGGGTTGACAGCGCGAGCTGCGGCAACGCCACTCGGCCGACGACGTCGTGGCGCGTCAAGATGCCGCACGGCGCGCCGGCGGCGTCGATCACCAGCACGGAGCCGACGCGGCGCTCCTGCATCGCGGTCAAGGCCTGCGCCAGCGGCGTCAGCGGCGCGCACGCCAGCAGCGTCTTGCGCGCCAGCGTGCCGAGTTCTGCCTCGAGCGACTGCTCTTGCAGTGCATGCGAAGCGTAGGCCACGTGCAGCGCGTGCCGCGACGCCTCCAGGAACTGCAGCAGGCGGTGATTCAGGAACTCGGCGAACGGCGCGCTCTTCGCCGCCAGCGCGCGCACCGCGTCGGCGCTGAACAGCAGGCAGAACGTGTCTTGATTGGCGACGTAGCGGGCCGTGACGGCGCGCTGGCCCAATACCGCGCCGACTGGAAACAGGTCGCCAGCAACGTATTCGAGCGGGGCCGACGTCGGCGCCAGCGCGCGGTTACCCGTGACGCTGCCTTGGCGGATCAGAAGCAATGAGTTCGCCGGCCCCATCGCCGGATCGAGCAGCACCTCGCCCGGGGCGAAATAGGCCTGGCGCGACGCGCCGATGAATTCATTCACGTGCGCCGGGTGCATGCGCGAAAACGGCAGGGCCCGCATCAACTCGGCCCGCAGGTTCGCGAGCAGGCTGCTCGACGGCGACGGCGACGCGACCGGCGAGGGGGAGGCCGATGGCGATGGCGATGGCGATGGCGATGGCGACTCGGGGTGCAAGCGGTGGCTCCGGGACAAGGTGATCGTTGGGCCGCGACAGCATGCTATCGCGCTGGGGGCAGGGCGCATAGGCCACGAGGGCAGACCACGAGGGCAGCCAGCTGCGCTGCGTCAAGATCCAGGCGGGCCATCCCAGTCCGTCCAACAGGCCGTTTCCGGGCCCCGCGCCGCGAGGAGGTAACCTTACGCCCCGGACCAACCACACACGCCCACGATGCTCGGACAATTCAAACCCGTCGCCTACGAACCCTATGGCAGGCGCCGCTCAGGCGTGCCGCGCTGGCTGGTGCTGCTGCTCGTGGGCGTGGCGGTCGGTGCCGCGGGCGTGATCGTGCTGCAGGAAGCCTACCTGCCGCAACGGCTTACGGTGGACGCATCGACGCGCCTGCGCACCGCCTTCGAGCGCGCGGATGGCGAGCGCCAGCGCCTCGAAGCGGCGCTCGCCGACACGAGCAAACGCCTCGAGACGACGCTCGCCGAGGGCAAATCGGCCAGCAGCGATGTCGCCGCGGCGCGCGCGGCGGCGCAGCGCGCGCGCGACGACCTGGCCGCGGTGGTGTCGAACCTGCCGCCCGATCCGCGCGCCGGCAGTGTCGAGGTGCGCGCGGCGAAGGTTTCCGTGAAGGGCGGCGTGCTCCACTACGACGTGGTGTTATGGCGCGAGCGCGCCGGCAGCCAGCCGATGCCGGCGGTGCTGCAATTGCTCGTCACCGGGCTGAACGCGCGCGGCGTCGAAACCACGGCGTCGTTGGCGCCGGTGCAGCTGTCGGTGGGCAACTTCGAGGTGCCGCGCGGCAAACTGGCGCTGCCCGAGGGCTTCAAGCCGCGTCAGGCGAGCGTGCAGGTGCTCGACCGGGCCAATGGCAAACAGTTGGGGATGCGCGTCTTCCTCGTGAACTGAAATGCAGCCGGCGGCGCACGAACACCTGTGGGTCGAACACGCTGAAGGCGTGGTCAGCGTGCGCCTGAACCGCCCCGCGCAGCGCAACGCGCTGAGCCGCGCGCTGATGCGCGAGCTGACGGCCTTCGCGCGCGACGCTCGCCACCGCAGCGATGTGCGGGTGGTGATCGTGAGCGGAAGCGCGGGAGTCTTCAGCGCGGGGTCGGACCTCACCGAAGCGGCGGCGGGACTTGCCAACGCCGACCCGCCGAGCTTGCTTGAACAACGCGAGGCGCTGGCGCTGGGCCCGGACCTGTGCCAGGCCTGGGAAGAAATCGAAGCCGTCACGATTGCCGCGATCGAAGGCGCTTGCCTCGGTGGTGGCCTGGCCCTGGCGCTGGCGTGCGACTTTCGCATCGCCGCGGCGAACGCCGTGCTGCGCCTGCCAGAGGTGCCGCTGGGAATGAACATGAGTTGGCAGTCGCTGCCGCGCCTCACCGCCTTGATCGGCCCGGCGCGCGCCAAGCGCTTCACGATCTTCGGCGACGCGCCCGATGCGGCGACGCTGCTGCAATGGGGGCTGGTCGACGAAGTCGTCGCCGCCGGTGAGGTTGAAGCGACCGCGCGCGCCTGGGCCGAGCGCGTCTGCAAGCTGCCGCCGCTGCCGGTGCGCATGACGAAGGAGGCGATCAACGCCGCGGCGATGCCTCTGCGCCAGGCGACGAGCCTGATGGATCGCGACCAATTTTTGCTGACGGCGCAAAGTGAAGACTTGCGCGAAGGTGTGCGTGCGTTCGTCGAGAAGCGCGCGCCGCGCTTCACGGGGCGGTAGCCCGGCGCGAAGAGCGGCGGCGCGGGCGATTGCAGGACGATGAATTGACGCAGCGACAGGAGGCCATGTGCCCTTGCCCACCCACGCCCGCGTGATCATCGTCGGTGGCGGCATCGCCGGCTGCTCCACCGCTTACCACCTCGCCAAGCTCGGCATCACCGACGTCTTGCTGATCGAGCAGGGCAAGCTCACCTGTGGCACCACCTGGCACGCGGCTGGGCTCGTCGGCCAGATGCGGCCGAACCGCAACATGACGCGCATGAGCAAGTACGGCATCGAGCTGTACTCGACGTTGGAGGCCGAGACCGGCCTGGCCACCGGCTGGAAGCAATGCGGCAGCGTCAACGTCGCGCGCACGCCTGAGCGTTTGCAGGTGCTGAAGAAGCAGGTGGCGCTGGCGCGTGGCTTTGGCGTCGACGTCGAGCTCATCGCGCCGCACGAAGCGGGGATGCGTGTGCCGCTGCTGCGCACCGACGATTTGCAAGGCGCGATCTGGATTCCGGGCGATGGCAAGGCGAACCCGGCCGACCTGTGCATGAGCCTGGCCAAGGGCGCGCGCAACCGTGGCGTGAAAATGATCGAAGACACCGAGGTCACCGGCGTGATCACCGAGCAGCGCGGCAGCGGCGCGTGCGTGACGGGCGTGCGTACCGCGTTAGGTGACGTGCATAACGAGGTGCATTGCGAGGTGCTGATCAACTGCGCCGGCCAATGGGCGCGCCAGTTCGGGCGGCTCGCCGGCGTGAACGTGCCGCTCTATTCGGCCGAGCACTTCTACATCGTCACCGACCGCATCGAAGGCATGCACCCGATGTGGCCGGTGGTGCGCGACCCCGACGGCTGCATCTACTACAAGGAAGAAGTCGGCGGCATGCTGATGGGCGGCTTCGAGCCCAAGGCGAAGCCGTGGATGGTGGATCCAATCCCGAGCACCTTCCAGTTCCAGTTGCTCGGCGAAGACTGGGACCAGTTCGAAGTGCTGATGACAAATGCAATCCACCGCACGCCGTGCCTGGAGACGGCGAAAGTGAAGATGCTGCTCAACGGGCCGGAGAGCTTCACCCCCGACGGCAACTTCATCGTCGGCGAGGCACCGGGTCTGCGCAACTACTTCGTCTGCGCGGGTTTCAATTCATCGGGCATCGCCAATTCGGGCGGCGCCGGGCAGTTGATTGCGCAGTGGGTCGCCGGCGGCGAAGCGCCCGGCGACCTGTGGGACGTCGACGTGCGCCGCTTCGGCCCCGGCAGCGCGAACCGCCGCGCATTGGCTGAGCGAACGGTGGAGACGCTCGGCCTGCACTACACGATGCGCTGGCCGCGCCAGGAGCTGGAAAGCGCGCGCGGGGTTCGCACTTCGCCGCTTTACGACATGTTGGCCGCGAGAGGCGCCGAGTTCGGCGCGAAGAACGGCTGGGAGCGTGCCAATTACTTCAAGCCCACCAAGCCCGCCAAGCCGCTCGATCCCGCCCAGCGCGGCGCGGCCGGCCCGGCCGGCGAGATCGGCGAGATCGGTGAGATCGCGCCCCGCCCCGAGTACGGCTTGGGAACGCCCGGCTGGCTGCCCTGGGTGCAAGCCGAACAGCGCGCCACACGCGAAGCCGTCGCGGTCTACGACCAGACCTCGTTCGGCAAGCTGCTGCTGCAAGGGCGCAGCGCGCTCGGTGTGTTGCAGCGCCTGTGCGCGAACGACGTCGACGTGCCCGTCGACCGTTTGGTCTACACCGCGATGCTCAATGCGCGCGGTGGCTTCGAGAGCGATTTGACCGTGCTTCGCCTCGCCTCAAGCCGCTTCATGCTCATCACCGGTTCGGCCCAACCCTTGCGCGACCACGACTGGATCGTGCGCCACCTCGAACCCGACGAGCACGCCTTCCTCACCGACGTGAGCGCGATGACGTGCGTGCTGTCGGTGATGGGGCCGAACGCCGTCGAGCTGCTGCGCCGTGTCAGCCCCGACGACCTGTCGGCGCAGTCGCTGAAGTTCTCATGCTCGCGCGAAATCGACCTCGGCCTGGCGCGCGTGCGCGCAGCGCGCATGAGTTACGTCGGCGGGCCGGGTTTCGAGTTGTATGTGCCCATCGAGATGGCGCGCCACGTGTACCTGGCGTTGCACGAGGCCGGCACCGATCTCGGATTGCTTGACGCCGGTTACTACGCGCTCGACGCCTTGCGCATCGAAGCCGGCCGCCGCGCCTGGGGCGCCGAACTCGGCCACGATGAAACGCGGTGGGAGGCCGGCCTGGGCTTCGCGGTGAAGGTGGAGAAGGGTGTGGACTTCATCGGCCGCGACGCACTGCTCAGATCGAAGGCCGAGCCACTGCGCAAGAAGTTGCTCAGCTTCGTTCTCGACGATCCCGCATCCTGGGTTTGGGGCGGCGAAGCGATCCACATCGATGGCACGGCGGTCGGCGAACTCAGCTCCGCCGGCTGGAGCCCGGCGGCAGGCGCGTGCGTCGGCCTCGGTTATGTGCGCGGTGCCGCGGCG
>JANOLA010000513.1:0-2961 GCA_031419535.1 Burkholderiales bacterium
GAGCGTTTGCTCGAGCGCGGCGAACGCGGCACGCACCGCGGCCGCATCGGCGAGGTTCAGGCGCACCGCGCCGACCTCGGTCTTGTGCACCAGGCCCGGCCGAATGCCTTTGATCACCGCCGGATAACCCAGGCTGCCCGCTGCGGCCACAGCGGCTTGTGCGTCGTTGGCGATGCGCCACGGCGCGATCGGCAGACCCCAGGCTTCGAGCAAGGTGAACAGGGCCTGCGGCTCCAACCAGCCATCGGGCGGCACATCGCGCGGCACGGGCAGCGGCGCGCCCGTGGGTGGCGGCGGAAAGACCGGCGTCGCCCCGCAGCGCGCAAGCACGCGCACCGCACGTGCCGCCCACTCGTGGCACGGCACGCCGGCGTCTTGCAGTTTGCGCCGCAAGGCATCGCCTTGTGCCGGCGCGACCCAGCACACATGCACCGGCTTGGCACGGCCCTGTTCGGCCGCGGAACGTGTCTCCTCGATCACGGCGTTGACCACGCCTTCGTCCAGGGCCGAGCGCTGCAGCAGCACCGGAATCACGGCGTCGATCTCATCGCTCGCCAGCAGCTCGCGCAGGCTTTCGCGGTACATCGTCGCGAAGCGTTTCCAGTCGGTCGTGACATCCACAGGATTGCCGGCCGAGCCGTGCGCCGGCAGGTGCTTGGCGATGCGCTCGCGCAGGGGTTCGGACAGCGGCGGAACGTCCATGCCTTCCACTTCCAGCAGGTCGGCGATCTCCACACCGGTGCCGCCCGAGTTCGTGATGATCGCAACCCGGTTGCCGCGCCGTGGTGGTTGCCGGTCGAGCGCCGCCGCCACATCGAACAGCGCGAGACCATCGTCGACGAGCACGGCGCCGGCCTGGCGCAGCACGGATCGCGCGACGGTGAAGTCCTGCGCAAGCGCCGCGGTGTGGCTCGCCGCGGCGCGTTTGCCAGCGCTGCCGCGCCCGGTTTTGAGGATCACGACGGGCTTGCGTGGCGTGACTTCGCGCAGCGCGGCGAGCAGCGCCGCGCCGTCGCTGATCGACTCGAGCACGAGCGCGATCACGCGCGTCGCGGGGTCGGCGCCGAAGTAGCGGATCGCGTCGACCTCGGACACGTCGGCCTTGTTGCCCGCCGCGAGCACCTTGGAGAAACCGATCGCGCCGTCTTGCGAACGCGAAAACGCCGCCATGCCGTACGAGCCGCTCTGCGTGAACAGCGACACGCCGCCCGGCGCCGGCAGGCCCATCGCGAGCGACGCGTTGATCGCGTGCTGCACGTCGATCAGACCGAAGCAGTTCGGGCCGATCACACGCACGCCACCCTCGCGCGCGGCGCGTTTCAGTTCCACTTCCAGCGCCGCGCCCTCGACGCCCGTTTCAGCAAAGCCGCCGCTCAGGATCAGCGCGACCGGCACTCCCGCAGCCGCGCAATCGGCGATCACTTTCGGCGTGGTGTGCGCCGGCGTCACGACCACCGCGAGGTCGATGCCGCGCGGCGCGGCGGCCAGCGTCGGGTACGCCTTCAGGCCCATGATTTCGGTGGCGCTCGGGTGGATGGGCACGATCTCGCGCGTGCCATGCGCGAGCAGGTTATCCATCAGCAGGCGTCCGGCCTTGCCCGCGTCGCCCGAGGCGCCGACGAGCGCGACGCGGCGCGGCGCGAACCCGGCGTCGCCCCAGTTGGTCTTGGTTTCACTCATGGTTTCACTCCATCGCTTGCGGCGATTTCAAGGTTCGCGAGGCTCGCAGGGGTCGCAGGGCTTGCGACATTCGCGCGCCACGCATTGGCAAACAATGCGGGCTCGCCGCCGGTGTGCAGAAAGACAATCGGCCCCGCGCCGGACAGCCGCGCCGCGTGCGCTGCCAAGCCGGCAAACGCCTTGCCGGTGTAAGTGGGGTCGAAGAACACGCCCTGCGTGCGCGCCGCGAGCTGGATCGCTGCGTCGCCCTCGGGCGTGGCGATGCCGTAGCCCGCGCCGATGAAGCCGTCGTGCACGACAACGTCGTTGGCCGCGATCCTCACGTTGGCCGTGATCGCCTCGTCAATGCCGAGCACATGCGCCGCTTCACCCGCCAACGCCGCCACACGCGCGCGGACCTCTTGCGCCGGGCGGCTCACCGTCACGCCTTCGACCCGCCAGTTCGCACCGAGCAACCTTGAGCCGAGCAGCCAGCCCGCGAGCGTGCCGCCCGAGCCCACCGCGAGCCAGACCGTTCCCGGCCTCACGCCCAGCGCTTCGCACTGCTGCTGCAACTCGCGCACCGCGAGCACATGGCCGAGCACGCCGAGCGCGCACGCGCCGCCGCGCGGAATCGCATACGGCTTGCGGCCGGCGTCGCGCAGCTCTTGGGCGATTCGCCCGATCTCGCTGTCGACCTGGGCGCGGTCGGCACTGTTCGTGAAGCGAGTCTGCGCGCCGAGCAGGCGCGTCAACATCAGGTTGCCCTGCGCCGTGCTCAGCGGCTCGCCCCAATAGGCGGCCACGCACGCCATGCCCGCGTGCGCGGCGGCCGCGGCACTCGCGCGCACATGGTTCGACTGCGAGCCGGCGCCGGTGACCACCACGTCGGCGCCGCGCGCCTTCGCGTCGCCGATCAGCAGCTCCAGGCCGCGCCCCTTGTTGCCGCCGAAGCCGAATCCGATCAACTCGTCGTGCTTGATCCAGAGGTCCGCGACACCGATGGCGCGCGCCAGCGCGGGCGCCGGTGCCAGCGGCGTGGGCAGCAGGCCGAGCGGCATGCGCGGCAAGGCGTCCAGGCGTGACAGCGCGGCGCGGCTCATGGTGCGTTGTTCAACGGGACGCTGGCCGGCACTGCGATCACACCTTGTCGGCGAGCACCGCGTCGACCATCGCCGCGCACTGGCCGGTGTGGTTGGCGACATCGAGCAAGGCGTCGATCTGGGGCGCACTTAAGGTGGCGGCGATCGTCGCGTCGGCGCGCAGCGCGTCGATCAGTGTTTGGCCGCGGCCGCGTGCCGC
>JANOLA010000514.1:0-1589 GCA_031419535.1 Burkholderiales bacterium
CCGTCACCTCGCACCTCTTGCACTCCGGCTTCCTTCGGACCATTCCTCGCGGAATCGCCCTTGCCTTCGGCTCGTGGTTATCCTTGCTCACGATGAGTCCAAGTCGGTACTCCCACAGGGGACTTCCACCCCATAAGTTCGCGCCCATGCTGGGCGCACACCATGGGCCTGGCCCTGCCGGCACCGCTGCGCGCTCCCGGTGGCATGGTGTTTCCGTTTCAGTTCGTGCGCATCGTCGGTCGGCGTGCGCTGATCTCCGGGCACGGCCCGCAGAACGCCGACGGCACGGTGGCCGCGCCGCTGGGCAAGCTGGGGCGCGAGCTGACGCTGGAGCAGGGCTACGCCGCGGCGCGCCTCACCGCGTTGGCGATGCTCGGCAGCCTGCACCGAAGCCTCGGCGATCTCGATCGCATCGTGGCCTGGACGCGCGTGTTCGGCATGGTCAATTCCGCCCCCGGCTTCAACCGGCAGCCGAGCGTCATCAACGGCTGCTCCGACCTGCTGCTCGAACTGTTCGGCGCGCAGATCGGCGCGCACAGCCGCAGCGCCGTGGGCATGGCCGAGCTGCCGTTCGACATTCCCGTGGAGATCGAGGGCGAAGTCGAACTGGCGCATTGACGGGAGCGGCGCGAACTGGCTGGCGTTTTTCATCGACACTTCGCCTCGGATTCCACGAAGCGCCAAAGACCCGCATGCAAACGCCCCCACAAAACGTCGTCGTCACCGGCGGCAGCGGCAAGGCCGGCCGGGCCGTCGTGAAAGAGCTGCTCGCGCACGGCCACCGCGCGCTCAATGTCGATCTGGTCGCACCGCTGGATCCGGCAGATGCGCTGTGCCACTTCCTGAAGGCCGACCTGAACGACATGGGCCAGGCGGTCGATGCGCTGCGGCGCGCCACCGGCACGGTGGAGCGGCGCCGCCCGTTCGAGCTGGCGGATGCCGTGGTGCACCTGGCCGGCATTCCCGCACCCGGCCTGGCGCCCGACGCCACGACGTTCCAGCACAACCTGATGAGCACCTACAACGTGTTCAGCGCGGCCACCTTGTTGGGCGTGAAGCGCGTGGTGTGGGCCTCCAGCGAAACCCTGTTCGGCCTGCCTTTCACGCGCGAGACGCCGGCGTTCGCACCGATCACCGAAGATCACCCGAGCCTGCCGGAGAACGGCTACGCGCTGGCCAAGGGCCTGGCCGAGGAGATGGCGCGCCAGATGCACCGCTGGAACCCGGGCACCTCGTTCCTGGGCTTGCGCATCTCGAACATCATTGAAGCCCACGAGTACCCGATGTTCGCGGCCTGGCAGAACGACCCGAAGCTGCGCCAGTGGAACCTGTGGAGCTACATCGACAGCCGCGACGTCGGCCTGGCCTGCCGCCTCGGCGTGGAAGCCGCGTTCAGCGGCGCCCAGCATTGCATCGTCGCCGCGGCCGACACCGTGATGGCGCGGCCCAGCGCCGAGCTGATGGCGCATGCGTTTCCGGGCACACGCCTCACACGCGCGCTCGGCGAATTCGAGACCCTGCAGTGCAACGCGAGAGCGCACCAGCTCATCGGCTACGCGCCGCGTTACTCCTGGCGCAGCGGCCAGCGC
>JANOLA010000515.1:0-1506 GCA_031419535.1 Burkholderiales bacterium
GACTCGGCAGCTCGCCGAGCGAGGCCGCGATGCCGGCAATCAGGCGCGCGGCGATCCATGGCGCTGCGCCAGCCATCTCGCACTCCAGCGCCAGAAAGGCAATCTCATCGAACGGGTCGACCTGGCGCAGCGACGCGTTGAACTCCAGGCAGTCGATCACCACCGGCGGGTCGAGCAGCCACACATGCTCCGGGCGCAGATCGCCATGCCCGTCGACCAGATGGCCGTGCGTGGCGCGTTCGCCGAGCAGCGTGGCGTGCGCCAGCAGCGCCGCGTCGAGCCGATCCAGTGCCGACGCGGCGTCGCGCAACTGGAACTGCGGGCGCAACAGCACCTCGCGATTCGATGCCTGCTCGCGCTGGAAACGCGCAAGATATTCCTGCGCCGTCAAGCCGGCCTGGGGTGCGAGCCGGTAGAACGAAGCGAGCACGGCAAGCAGCGCGTCGATGTCGTGGGTTTGCACCCGAGCGTCGGCGATTCTGCGCTGCAGCACGTGCTGCGCCGGCAGGCGGCGCATGGCCACCAGCCAGTCCACCGTCTTGCCCGGCGCGGGCAGGCGCTCTTCGGGAATCAGCGCCAGCTCGTCGCCCATGGCCTGCAATCCGAGCAGGCCGAGGTAGACGCCGGGCGCCAGCCGCGAGTTCAGGCGCAGCTCTTCGCGGCAATAGAACTCGCGCGCACTCGCAGTCGAGAAATCGAGGTAGGGGAAGCGCACCGGCTTCTTCAGCTTGAGCACGCGCCCATCCACGAAGAACAGCCACGACATGTGCGTCTCCACGCACTCGATCGGATATTTGAAGCCCGGCTGCGACGCGTGCGACCTGAGAAAGCGCAACTTGGCGTCGAGCGAGGGCTCGGGCTGGTCTTGCATTGCATCAGATTAGCGACGCACGCAGACGCGGCGTTGATCGCAATCAATCGCGGACGATTCGCTGTTCGCCCAGCGCGAAACGCACCAGCTCGGCGGCGCCGCGCACGCCGCTGAAGCGTTCCACCTCGGCGCCGCGCTGGAGACGAACCACGGTCGGAATACTGCGCACCGCGAAGCGCGCGGCGGTGGCCGGGCTGGCATCGCTGTCGACCTTGACGAACAAGGCGCGGCCCTTCGCGTCGGCCGCGGCGCGCGCGAACTGCGGCGCCATCGCGCGGCACGGGCCGCACCAGTCGGCATGGAAGTCCACCACCACCGGCAGGTCGGTGCCGGCGACAACGCGCTCGAAATTGAGATCGCTCAATGCGATCGGCGCTGCGGGCAACAGAATGGCTCCGCACTTGCCGCAATGTGGGTTTTCCGTCGCGCGCTGCACCGGAAGGCGGTTTTTCGTGGTGCAACTCGGGCACACGATGTTCAGCAGTTCGGCGCTTGGGGTGGGGTTCATTCAAGGCTCCTGGGACGGGTGGTTGGGTCAGGGAATGGGGTTCACGGTCGTTTGACTGTATACCGTGTAGGGTATATATTCCACACCCCAATTCAATCGAAAACCTGTTTCAACTTGGAGCCACGAC
>JANOLA010000516.1:0-2691 GCA_031419535.1 Burkholderiales bacterium
GCTCGCCGCCGCCGGTGTGCTGACCATCATTCCCGGGGCGATCGTGATCTGGTTTGTGCGCCACTACATCGCCAAGGGTTTCGCCATGGGGAGAGTGTGAGCGTGGAGCGAAGGGCGAGCGGGGCGAAGGCGGGAACCGCATCGAGTGCCTGCGCACTCGATGCCCGCCGCAGCGCCGATCGCATGCAAGCGATCGGCCCCGTTCACGGGGATCGACCAGCGCAGCGTTCACCGAACGGGGTCTGCACGAGACCCCGCGCCGATTGACAGAGGAGTTCGAATGTTCAACTGGATGGCCTGGACCCTGCCGGTCGCGGTGTTTTTTGCGTGTATCGTCTTAATGTTGATCGGCATGACGGTCTGGGAGCTCAAATCGCCCACCGTGTTGCGCAAGGGCTACCTGCCGATCGCCACGACGCGCGGCGACCGGTTGTTCATCGGCCTGCTTGCTGCGGCCTATGTGAATCTGGCGTTTGTCGGGCTCAGCGGCCGCATGAAAGGCTGGTTCGGCCTGGAGAACGAGCCGTCGATCTGGTTCAGCTTCGTCGTTTCGATGTTGCTGCTCGTTGCGATCCTGCGCAAAGGTTGAAACCGACGGCCGGCCATCTTCCCCGCCGGCGTCCATCGTTAGACAGAGGGAAGTGTCAGAGGAGTCCCACGAGAATGAGCAAGTCCACCACCACCCCAAGAAGGAGATCAGTGATGAAGCGTTCCCTGTTAGCGCTGTCTGCCCTGAGTGCGATCGTTTTCGCGATCGGCGCCTGCGGCAAGAAGGAAGAGCCCAAGACGGCCGCGCCCGTGTCGGCACCGGCCGCTGCACCAACCGCACCCGCCGCCACCGGCGGCGAAGCCGCGGCAAAGAAGTGGATCGACAGCGAGTTCCAGCCGTCAACACTTTCCAAGGACCAGCAAACCGCCGAACTCAAGTGGTTCATCGACGCTGCCGCCAAGCTGAAGGCGAAAGGCGTGACCGAAATTTCCGTCGTCTCGGAAACCATCACGACGCACGAGTACGAGAGCAAGACGCTCGCGAAGGCGTTCGCTGAAATCACCGGCATCACCGTCAAACACGACCTGATCCAGGAAGGCGACGTGGTCGAGAAATTGCAAACCTCGATGCAATCGGGCAAGTCGATCTACGACGGCTGGATCAGCGACTCCGACTTGATCGGCACGCACTACCGCTACGGCAAGATCCTCGCGCTGTCGGACTACATGGAAGGCGTGGGCAAGGAGTTCACCAATCCGGGTCTGGACCTGAAAGACTTCATCGGCACGAGTTTCACCACCGCGCCCGACAAGAAGCTGTACCAGTTGCCCGACCAGCAGTTCGCGAACCTGTACTGGTTCCGCGCCGACCTGTTCGCGCTGCCCGAACTCAAAGAGAAGTTCAAGAAGAAGTACGGCTACGAACTCGGCGTGCCGCTCAACTGGAGCGCGTATGAAGACATCGCCGCGTTCTTCACGAACGACGTGAAGACGATCGACGGCAAGCCGATCTACGGCCACATGGACTACGGCAAGAAAGACCCGAGCCTGGGCTGGCGCTTCACCGACGCGTGGCTGTCGATGGCCGGCACCGCTGACATCGGCATTCCGAACGGCCTGCCGGTCGATGAATGGGGCATCCGCGTCGGCGACGACAAGTGCACGCCGGTGGGCGCATCGGTTTCGCGCGGCGGTGCCACCAACTCGCCCGCGGCTGTTTACGCACTCACCAAGTACGTCGACTGGATGAAGAAGTACTCGCCCAAGGAAGCGATTGGCATGACCTTCGGCGAAGCCGGCCCGGTGCCCGCACAAGGCCAGATCGCCCAGCAGATCTTCTGGTACACCGCGTTCACGGCCGACATGGTCAAGCCCGGCCTGCCGGTCGTGAATGCCGACGGCACACCGAAGTGGCGCATGGCCCCCGGACCGAACGGCCCGTACTGGAAGCAAGGCATGCAAAACGGCTACCAGGACGTGGGCTCGTGGACCTTCTTCAAGGACCATGACGCCAACAAGACGGCAGCCGCCTGGCTCTACGCCCAGTTCATCACGGCGAAGACGACGTCGCTGAAGAAGACCATCGTCGGCCTGACTCCGATTCGTGAGTCCGACATCCAGTCGCAGGCGATGACGGATCTGGCGCCGAAGCTCGGCGGTCTGGTCGAGTTCTATCGCAGCCCCGCGCGTGTGGCGTGGACGCCCACCGGCGGCAACGTTCCCGACTACCCGAAGCTCGCGCAGCTGTGGTGGAAGAACGTGGCTGTGGCCGTGACCGGCGTAAATACGCCGCAGCAGGGGATGGACACGCTGGCGGTCGAGAGGGACCACGTGATGGAGCGCCTGGACCGCGCCGGCATGGCGAACTGCCCGCCGAAACTCAACGCCAAGGGTGACCCGAACAAGTACCTGAGCGACAAGGGTGCGCCGTGGAAGAAGCTCGCCAACGAGAAGCCCAAGGGCGAGACGATTGCCTACGACACGCTGCTCAATGCGTGGAAGGCCGGCAAGGTGCGGTAAGTATCGAGGCGACGGTCTTCACCTTCACTCCCTCTCCCGCCCGCGGGAGAGCAACTGTGTTCAAAGTCAAGCACTTTTTGAGGTCTGAAGATGTCGTGTGGGGTCCCACATCGTTTGGTCTCTGAGCATCGCATTGAGGATGGTCAACAGCTTGCGCATGCAAGCCACGATGGCCACCTTCTT
>JANOLA010000517.1:0-3856 GCA_031419535.1 Burkholderiales bacterium
GCGAAATCGGCCTGGTAGCCGGCAACACCAGCCTCGGCGAGCGTGGGCACCTCGGGCAGCGTGGGCGAACGTTTGCTGCCCGAGACGCCCAGCGCCACCAGCTTGCCGGCGCGCACATGCGGCAGCACCGTCGGCCCGGCCAGCAGCCCGCACGGCACCTGGTTGCCGATCACGTCTTGCGCGGCCGGCGCCGGGCCTTTGTACGGCACATGCGCCATCTCGAAGCCGGCCATCGATTGCAGCAATTCCATCGACAAATGCCCCGGCACGCCGGCGCCGCCCGAGGCGTAGGCGTACTTGCCGGACTTGGCCTTGGCCACCAATTCGGCGAGCGTCTTCACACCGAACGCCGGGTTGCACACCAGCGTCTGATTGAACTGCGTGCCGATCGTTACCGGCACCAGATCGTCGACCTTGAAACCGAGGTTCTTGTAGACATGCGGGTTCACCGTCACCAGCGTATCGGTGCCCCACAGCCACGTATGGCCGTCGGGCGTGGCGCGCGCCACGTCGGCCGCGCCGAGGTTGCCGCCGGCGCCGGGCTTGTTGTCGATGACGATGCTTTGCTTGAGCGCGCCCTGCATCTTCTCGGCCGCCAGGCGCATCACGATGTCGCTCGGGCCGCCGGGAGGAAACGGCAGCACCACGCGAATCGGCTTGTCGGGCCAGGTGCTCTGGGCCATCGCAGCGGCGCCGCCGAGGGTGGCCACAGCCGCCAATATCAGACGCCAACCCAGTCGCATCAACATGAATCCACTCCCTTGGCGCAGCGGCCAACCGACCCGCATCTTAGAAGACGCTGGAGCAAAACGCGCGGTAGAGTCGGCCATGGAATCCAGCAGCCTCGGCCACGCTCTCGCTGCGCGACTGGCAGTCTGCGTGCTCACGCTGGGCCTCGCCGCGGCCAGCGGCGCGAGCGACGCGCCGACCCGTCGCATGTACCGAATGAGCACGCACACCGGCATGCCGCATCTCGACGAGAACCTGCGCTACGCGGTCGTGACCGAGCAGCGCTGCCTGGACCCGAACGATCTTTCCGCCGCGTTCTGGATGCTCGACGATGTGTCGCTGCGCGATTGCAAGCTCGCCAAGCTGAGCCAGGCGCCGAGCCGCGCGAGCTATGCCTTGCAATGCAGCGGAGGCCACGGCACCAGCGGTGACGCGCTCTGGGAGTTCACGCCGCAGTTGTTGACCGGCGTGATGAACGTGCGCCTGGGCGGCAAGAACATGACGTTCTACCAGCGCATCACGGCCAGGCAGGTGGGCGACTGCCCTTGATTGGATCGCTTGGTTTACACTTTCAGCTTTCAATACTGAATCTGTAAAGCCATGCTGCCACGCCACGCCCAAGCCCGCCTCAGGCGCCTGGCGCTCGGCTTTCCCGTCGTGGTGCTGACGGGGCCGCGCCAGTCGGGCAAGACGACCCTGGCACGCGCGACGTTTCCAGCACACGCTTACGTCTCGCTCGAAGACCCCGACGTACGCGAACGCGTGGCCGCCGATCCGCGTGCGTTTCTCGAGGCGCAGCGCGGCGGCGCGGTGATAGACGAGGCGCAGCGCGTGCCCGCGCTGCTTTCGTACCTGCAGACCGCGGTCGACGCCGAAGCAAGCATGGGCCGCTTCATCCTCACCGGCTCGCAGAACCTGCTCTTGTCCGCGGCCGTGGGCCAGTCGCTCGCCGGCCGCGCGGGCTACCTCGAACTCTTTCCGCTGGCATACGCAGAAGCCGCAGGCCACTTCGATGCGCAGAGTCTGGATCAAACCCTGGTGCGCGGCGCCTACCCGGCCCTGCTCGCAAGGCCGGTAGACCCAGCCGACTGGCACTCGAGCTACGTCGCGAGTTATGTCGAACGCGACGTGCGCCAGATCAGCCGGGTTGCCGATCTGCTGCAATTCCAGCGCTTCATGCGCATGATGGCCGCGCGCTGCGGCCAGCTGCTCAACCTGAACGCAGTGGCGCACGACCTGGGAATTGCCCAGACCACCGCGCGCGACTGGCTGGCGGTGCTGGAAGCCAGCTACATCGTGTTCAGGCTGCTGCCCTATCACACCAACTTCGGCAAGCGTCTCGTGAAGACGCCCAAACTGTACTTTCACGATACCGGCCTGGCTTCATGGCTGCTCGGCATCACCGATGCGGCAGCGATGCAGACGCATGCGATGCGCGGCGCACTCTTCGAGAACCTGCTCGTCGGCGAGTACCTCAAGTATTGCCGCCACCATGGCCTGAACCACGGCCTGTACTTCTGGCGCGACAACATCGGCACCGAGATCGACCTGCTGATCGAGCGCGCCGGCACGCTCTGGCCGGTGGAGATGAAATCCGGCGCCACGTTTCAGAGCGAATGGCTGCGCGGGCTGCACCTCTGGAGCCACCACGCCGCCGCGGCGCTGCGCGGCGCGAGCCTGTTGCTTTGCAGCGCGCCGGGGCACTTCGAGCAGCAAGGCGTGATGGTGGCCAATTGGCGCGAGGCGCTGCGCGAGCTCGTTGTTTGACCCTGCCCGAAATCGCCCGTACGATCCGCGCGACAACGAGCCGAGAAACCCAACCGTGACCCCCACACCCAACGGGCCGTCGAGCCCCACTCCCCTGCCCGTGAACTGGGAAAGCGAAGGCACGAGCCGCATCCCGTTTTCGGTGTACACGCGCGACGAACTGCACCAGCGCGAACTGGAGCGATTTTTCTACCACGGCCACTGGTGCTATGTCGGCCTCGAAGCCGAAATCCCGAACCCGGGCGACTTCAAGCGCACCGTTGTCGGCGAGCGCTCGGTGATCCTGGTGCGCGACGCGCAGGGCCACGTCAACGTGGTCGAGAACGTCTGCGCGCACCGCGGCATGCAGTTCTGCCGCGAGCGCCACGGCAACCGCAAGCAGTTCGTCTGCCCCTACCACCAATGGAGCTACCAGCTCAATGGCGACTTGCAGGTCGTGCCGTTTCGGCGCGGCGTGCGCCAGGACGGCAAGGTCAACGGCGGCATGCCGGCCGACTTCGACACCGCCGCGCATGGCCTGACGAAGTTGAAGGTCGCGTGCCGCGGCGGCGTGGTGTTCGCCTCGTTCGATCCCGAGATCGAGCCGCTCGAAGACTTCATGGGCCCGGCGGTTCTGCAGTACTTCGACCGGCTGTTCGATGGCCGCAAGCTCAAGATCCTCGGCTACAACCGGCAGCGCATTCCCGGCAACTGGAAGCTGATGCAAGAGAACATCAAGGACCCGTACCACCCGGGGCTGCTGCACAGCTGGTTCGTCACGTTCGGCCTTTGGCGTGCCGACAACAAATCGGCGCTGAAGATGGACGCCAAACACCGCCACGCCGCGATGATCTCGACACGCGGCGCGTCGGGCCAGGCCGAGCAGGTGACCCAGGTGTCGAGCTTCAAGGCCGACATGAAGCTGCACGATGCGCGCTTTCTCGACATCGTCCCAGAGCCCTGGTGGGGTGGCCGAGCGCCGTGATGACCACGCTGTTCCCGAGCGTAATCTTGCAGCAACAGGTGAACAGCGTGTCGACGCGCCACATCCAGCCCGACGGCGTGGGCGCGTTCACGTCCGAGTGGACGCACTACGGCTTCTAAGAACACGACGCGGCGATGACGCAGCGGCGCCTGCGCCAGGCCAACTTGTTCGGCCCGGCGGGTTTTGTGTCGGCCGACGACGGCGAAGTGATCGAGTTCTCGCAGACCGGATTCGAGAGCAAACCGTTCCACCGCGCGCTCGTCGAACTCGGCGGGCGCGACGTGGGCGACACCGATCACATGGTGACCGAAACGCTGATCCGCGGCATGTACCGCTACTGGCGCGAGGTGATGGAGGCGCCCGACCCCGCGCCTCCGTCCCCTCTTGCCCCCTCTC
>JANOLA010000518.1:0-3639 GCA_031419535.1 Burkholderiales bacterium
AGCCGGCAGCGGCGCGCGCAAGATGGTCGTGTTCGCGGACCCGAACTGCGGTTACTGCAAGAAGTTCGAGCGCGACTTGCAGCGCGTCAAAGACGTGACGGTCTACACCTTCCTGCTGCCGATCCTCGGCGGAGACTCGCCGGAGAAGTCGCGCAACATCTGGTGCGCGAAGGACAACACGCTGGCGTGGCGCAACTGGATGCTGGAGGGCGTAACGCCCGCGCGCACGATGGGCGAATGCGATTCGAGCGCGATCGAACGCAACACCGCGCTGGCGCGCAAGCACCGCGTCAACGGCACGCCGGCGATCGTGTTCGAAGACGGCAAGCGGGTTCCCGGCGCGATGAGCACCGAGCAGATCGAGAAGCAACTGGTCGCGAGCCGCGGCGCCAGGTAAGAGCGCACCCGCGAAAACGCGCGCCGCCGCCTTCATGACCCCCCCCGGCGGCGGCGTCGAAGACTCGAACGCGCCCCTGTTCCGGATCCCCCTGCCCGGGCCGCGGCCGGCCGCGCGGCAGGTGCTGCGCCTGCCGGTGTGGATTCCCGGCAGCTACCTGGTGCGCGAATTCGCGCGCCATGTGTCGGCGATGCAAGCGCGGCAAGGGCGGCGGCGCATTCAGCTGGAGCAGACCGACAAGGCGAGTTGGGTGGCGGCGTGCGAGGGCTCCGCGGCCTTGCGCGTCAGCTACCTCGTCTACGCCTTCGACACCTCGGTGCGCGCGGCATACCTCGATGCGAGCCGCGGTTTTTTCAACGGCACCAGCGTGTTCCTGCGCGTCGAGGGCTTCGAAGCGCAGCCGCAGCGCGTGCTGCTGCGCAAGTTGCCGCGCCACTGGCAGGTCGCGACGACGCTGCCTGCGCTCGAAACCGATGCCGCCGGCAAGGGCAGCTACCAGGCGGCCGACTATGACGAGCTCGTCGATCACCCTTTCGAGCTCGGCAAGTTCTGGCGCGGCCGTTTCACCGCGTGCGGCATAACGCACGAGTTCGCGGTCGCCGGTGCCTTGCCCGATTTCGACGGCGCGCGCCTGCTCGCCGACACGCAGCGTGTGTGCGAAGCCGAGATCGCGCTGTGGCACGCACCCGCCGGTCCGCGCGCGCGCATCGACAGCGCTGCGCTGCCGTTTCGACGCTACCTGTTCATGCTGAACGCTGTCGACGACGGGCACGGCGGCCTGGAACATCGCTCCAGCACGGCGCTGATCGCGCCCCGGCGCAACCTGCCGCGGCGCGGCGAGGGCGCGAGCAGCGACGCTTACGTGAGCCTGCTCGGGCTCATCGCCCACGAATACTTCCACGCATGGAACGTGAAGCGCCTGCGGCCGGTGGAATTCACCCGCTTCGACTATTCGCGCGAGAACTACACCGAGCTGCTTTGGTTCTTCGAAGGCTTCACGTCCTACTACGACGATCTGTTCCTGGTGCGCTGCGGCTTGATCGATGTGAGCCGCTACCTGACCACGCTCGCCAAGACCGTCAGCAATGTGCTGGCCACGCCCGGGCGCCAGGTGCAAAGCGTGGCGCAGTCGAGCTTTGACGCGTGGGTCAAGTACTACCGTAGCGACGAGAACACGCCCAACGCGACGATCAGCTACTACGCGAAGGGTTCGCTCGTGGCGCTGGCGCTCGACCTGACACTGCGCGCAGGGGGCGGGGGTGGGCGAGCGCAACGCAAGGCGACGCTCGACGACGTGATGCGGCGCCTGTGGCAGGTGAGCGACGGCGGCCCGATCTCGCGCGACGACATTGCCGCGGCGTTGCGCCATGTGGGTGGGCGATCGTTTGACAAGGAGCTTTCGGCCTGGGTCGACGGCGTTCGCGATCTGCCCTTGCAAGACTTGCTGCGGCGCTTCGGCGTCGATTGGCAGGCGCAACCAGCAAACCTGGCGCAACGCCTGGGGCTTCGGGTCAATGAGAGCGCGTTGACAGGCATCAAGGTGACGCATGTGTTGCGCGGCGGTGCCGCCGAGCAGGCGGGCCTGGCCGCGGGCGACGAAGTCATTTCGCTGAACGGTTGGCGCCTGCGCAGGCTCGACGACGCCTTGCGTCTGTGGGAGACCGGCCGCGCGGCGGCGCTGCTGGTGGCGCGCGACCAGCGCATCGTGACGCTGACGCTGAAGCACCCGAGGGCGATACCCGACAGCGCCACGGTCACGCTCAGCGCCACGCCCCATCCGCCCAAGGCCGCGCTTGCGCTGCGCCAGGCATGGTTGAGCGGCTGAACCGTCCGCGCCTGACGTTCGGCCCGCCGCTGGGCGGCAAGCGCCGTGGGGCTTGGCTCGCGCTCGTGGTCGTCGTGCTGTTGCTGCACACGAGCGTGGTGCGCTGGGTTGCCGAGCGCGCCGAGGAGTTCAAACTGATGAATACGATGCCGGCGCGCATCGAAGTGGCGTATGTGCGCGAAATGGCGCTCGCCGCGCCGCCGCCGGTGCCGCCGCAAGCGCCGAAGGCTGCGCCGGTGAAGAAGAAGCGGGCTGCGGCAGCCGTGCCGGCGCCGGCAGCGTCGGCGCCCGAGACCGGAATCGCGAGCACGACCGACAAGCCCGGCCCCGCCGACACCGAATTGGCGAAAGTCGCCGCGGCCCCCGAGCCCTTGCCCAAGAGCGATGCCGCTTCGGCGCCGAGCGCGGTCGCGGCCGCCGCGAGCGCCGTTCCCGCAGCCGACCCTTCCACCATCGCAAAGGCTGACACGCCAGCCGCTGAATCACCGGCAACGGCTGCTCCCGCCATGCCAGACCCGCTGGCACCTGCAGCCGCCATCGAGCCGCAAGCCGACCCGCATGCCGCACGCGCGATCGAGGTCTTCGATTGGCCCGCGTCAACGCGCCTGAGCTACGCGCTGACCGGCAACTACCGCGGCGAGGTGCTCGGTTCAGCCCAGGTGGAGTGGATCCGCTCCGGTACGCGCTACCAAGTGCACCTGGACTTCGTGATCGGCCCGAGCATGACACCGTTGATGTCAAGGCGCCACAGCAGCGACGGCGACATCACCGCTGCAGGCCTGTTTCCGCGCCGCTACGACGAAGAAACCAAGGTCGCGTTTCGCGACCGGCGCCGCGCCACGATGCGCTTCGAACCCGACGCGGTGGTGATGGCCTCGGGCGAGCGGCGCGAGCGCTGGCCGGGCGTGCAAGACACGGCGAGCCAGTTCATTCAACTGATCTTCATGGTCACGCTCAACCCGGAATTGCTCACCGTCGGCAATCAGTTCGAAGTGCCGGTCGCGTTGCCGAGGAACATGTACCGAATCAACTACGAGGTGATCAAACAGGAGGCGGTGCGCACGCCGTTCGGCGACGTGGGGGCGTTTCACATCAAGCCGCGGCGCCTGAACCGGCCCAGCGGTGACCTGAGTGTCGAAATCTGGATGGCCCCGCAGTTGCGCTACCTGCCGGCGCGCATCCGCATCGAGCAAGACGCCGAGACCTATGTCGATTTGGTGCTCGACCGGCGGCCGCAGATCTCGGCCAATTGAATTTCCTCCCTCTCCCGCTTGCGGGAGAGGGAGGAAAACCGAAAAACTCTCAGCCTCTCAAATACCGGCTTGGTCCGGGCCCTTCTCGATGAATCGGCTCGAGTATTCCATCGCGACCGACTCGCCACGCGCGTAGGCGAGCACTTGCCGCGCGAGTTCGAGTG
>JANOLA010000519.1:0-2315 GCA_031419535.1 Burkholderiales bacterium
GGGCGACCCTGGCGCGCCGCTGACGGCGCCGCCGGGCAGGCCCACCGCGCCGGCTCCCGGCGCGGTGGGCGTGGGGCTGGCGGCAGGCACAGCCGCCGGAGTGCCGCCGGCGCCGGGGGTGGCGCCTTCGACTTGCGGCAAGGCAGCGCTGCCGAAACTCGCGCCCTGCGACTGGCCGCGTGCGGCGCCGATCGGGTCGAGCTGCAACGCGTGTTCGCGCAGGCTGCTTTCGGTGCCCGAGAAGATGTCGCGCAGCGTCGCTTCCAGCACCACCGGTGGGCGCACGATGCGCGGCGTGATCGACAGCACGATCTCCGACTTCGTGTTGGTTCCACTGTTGTTGCCGAACAGCTTTCCCACCGTGGGCAAGTGGCCCAGGCCCGGCAGCTTGGAGGAGACGTTGCGCTCCTGGTCGGAGATCAAACCGGCGAGGATCTGCGTCTCGCCGTCGCGCAGCCGCAGCGAGGTCTGCGCATTGCGGGTGCCGATCTGGTACGCGAGCGAGCCGCCGTTGGCCGGGTCGCCGACTTCCTTGACGATGTTGCTGACCTCGAGGTTGATCTTGATGCCCACTTCCGAAGCGCTGTAGATCTGCGGTTCGAACTCGAGCTTCAGGCCGACGTCCTGGTACTGCACCGAGCCGGTGATCACCGGCGATCCGCTGGACACCGGGGTGACCGCGTTGGTCAGGATCGGCACGCGGTCGCCGATCATGATGCGCGCTTTTTCCTTGTGGCGCGCGCGGATGCGCGGGCTGGCGAGCAGGTTCGCGTCGGTGTCCTCGAGCTTCAGGTTCAGCCCGAGCTGGAGCGGCGAGACGAGCAACTGATTGCGCGTCAGGTCTTTCAGCGCGCCCAGCGTGGTCACCGAGTTCGGCGTCGCGACCTGGAAGCCTTCCGGGAACTTGATGCCCAGGTTGCTCAACCGGTCGTGCGAGACCTCGAGCACTTCCACTTCGAGCATCACTTCGGGCTCGGGAACGTCGTGCGCAGCGATCACCTTGGAGGCGACCGCGATCGCATCGCGTGTGTCGCGCATCACCAGCGTATTGGTGCGGTCGTCGACCGACACTTCCTTCAGTTTGAGCACGCTCTTGAGCATGCCTTGCAGGTACTTCGCGTCGGCGTTCACGATCTGGAAGGTGCGCACATGCAGGTCCTGGTACTCCTTCTGCTTCGCGGCCGTGGCCGGGTAGATGAACAAGGTGTTCGCGTTGAGCGTGCGCTTTTCCAACTGGCTTTGCAGCAGGATCAGATCGACCGTGTCTTCGACCGCCGCGTCCTTGACGAAGATCGTCGTCTTCAAATCGGCGCGCACATCGCGGTCCATGATCACGTTCAGACCCGTGGTGCGCGACAGCGCCTCGAACACCATGCGCAGGTTCGCGTCGCGGAACTGCAGCGTCACGGGCTTGCGCATCACCGACTGCGCGGCCACCGACGCGGCGCGTGCCTGCTGCTGCTTCTCGGCGCGCTCGCGAATCTGCGCGAGCAGTGCGTTCGCGGGTTGGTGCCCGGGGTTGTCGGCCAGCACGGTGTTGACCCGTTCGCGCGCCAGCTCGAATTTGGACTCGCGCAGCAGCCCCTCCACGGTGGCCAGCGCCTCGGCGTGGCGCGCGTCTTGTTCGACGCCGGCCAGGCCGCGGCGTGCACGGTCGCTCGCCGGGTCGACCTTCAAGGCCTTCGCGTAGAACTCGGCGGCGGTGTCGAGCTTGACCGCGCGGCGCGCTTCGTCGGCGCGTTGCATCAGTTCGCGCGCATAGGCGGCCTGGTGGGTCAGCAGGTCGAGGCGGTAGCGCGAGTTCGTCGGCTCCTCGCGGCTCGCCTGCGCCAGCAGCTCCAAGCCGGCTTCGCGGTCACCGCTCTCGATCAGGCGCAGGGCCTGCGCGTGCTGGCCCGAGGTGGCGCAGCCGGCGAAGAGGCACGCGCCGATCAGCGCGGCCCAGGCGTGGCGCTTGAAGTGTCGCAAGGCCATCACCTGGTTCCTCCGGCAACCGGCAGCGTCTGCCGGGTGTCGAGCGGCAAGTAGGTCATGACGATCTCCTGTGATGAAAGCGTTTCGATTCGATAGGACTTGTTGTCGAGCAGGTCGCCCGCGCCGACGACGAGCAGCGTGTCGCCCTTCGCGAGGAAGGCCTGCGGCCGCTGCTCCAAGCCCTTTTCCAGCATGCCGACGAAGACGAACGGCAGCGGCGGTGCCACCGGCGCGGCGGGCGGCGGGGGCGCGGCGGCGACCACCGGTGCGGGAGGCGGCGGCACAGGGGGGGGCGGCGGCGCGGGCGGCAGCCAGCGGTGCACGGCGAACGCGCGCGAGCC
>JANOLA010000520.1:0-3067 GCA_031419535.1 Burkholderiales bacterium
TCCGTGGCCGCGTTGGCCGCGCGCATCGGCAACGAGCGCGTCTGGGGCCTGAACTGCCTGGTGGGTGGCGTGCGCTGCGGCGTGGCCTGGAACACGCTCTTTCTGGCGCTGCTCACGGCGGCGAGCACCACGCTGCTGGGCACGCTGATCGCCCTGTGGTCCGAGCGCGGCGCGCGCGGGGCCGGCAGGGCGCTCAACCTGCTCGCGCTGCTGCCCATCGTCACGCCGCCGTTCGTCGTGGGCCTGGGCCTGATCCTGCTCTTCGGCCGCGCCGGGCTGGTGAATCAGTTTCTCGAGTGGGGCCTGGGCATCGCGCCGACGCGCTGGTTCTACGGCCTGTTCGGCGTCTGGCTCGCGCAAACCTTCGCCTTCACGCCGATCGCCTTCATGATCATGCGCGGCGTGGTGCAGGGCATCGCGCCCTCGCTCGAAGAGGCGGCGTTAACCCTGCGTGCGACGCGGCGGCAAACCTTTTTCACCGTGACCCTGCCGCTGCTGAAGCCCGGGCTGGCGAACGCTTTCCTGGTCGGCTTCATCGAGAGCATGGCCGATTTCGGCAACCCGATCGTCGTCGGCGGCCCCTACGCCGTGCTGTCCACCGACATCTTCTTCGCCATCGTCGGCGCGCAGTACGACCAGGGCCGCGCGGCGTCGCTGGCCTTGATCCTCACCGCGTTCGCGCTGATCGTCTTCTTCATCCAGCGCCGCGTGCTCGGCAAAACCAACTACACCACGGTCTCGGGCAAGGGCGACGCCGGCCTGCCGATGCCGCTGCCCGAAGGCGTGCGCCGCATGGCCACCGGCGTGGCCGGGCCGTGGCTGGCCTTTACCGCGGCGGTGTACCTGTTCGCCTTCGTCGGCGGCTTCGTGCAGACCTGGGGCCGCGACTACACCCCGACGCTGGCGCACTTTCGCACCGCGTTCGACTTGCAGTGGGGCGCGCATGGCCTGGTGTGGGCCGGCACCGCCTGGAACTCGCTGTTCACCACCGTCAAGCTGGCAGCCATTGCCGCACCGCTGTGCGCGGCGCTCGGCATCACGATCTCGTGGTTGCTGGCCCGCACCCAGTTCCGCGGCCAGGGCGTCTTCGAGTTCGCCGCGCTGCTGGCCTTTGCCATCCCCGGCACGGTGCTCGGCGTGAGCTACATCCTGGCCTTCAACGTGCCGCCGATCGAGATCACCGGCACCGCGCTGATCATCGTGTTGTGCTTCGTGTTCCGCAACTTGCCCGTCGGCGTGCGCGCGGGCACGGCCAGCTTCAAACAACTCGACCGATCGCTCGACGAAGCCAGCACCGTGCTGCGCGCGGGCACCGCGACGACACTGCGGCGCGTGGTGCTGCCACTGCTCAAACCGGCGCTGGTGGCGGCGCTGGTGTACTCGTTCGTGCGTTCGATGACCACCGTTTCGGCGGTCGTCTTTCTGGTGACCGCCGAGAACGAACTTGCCACCACGTACATCATCGGCCGCGTGCAGAACGGCGACTACGGCGTTTCGCTCGCCTACTGCACCGTGCTGATATGTCTGATGGCGCTGGCCACGGCGGCGATTCAGGGGCTTGTCGGCGAGCGCAAGCTCGGCCGGAGAAGGGTTGCGGTTGCAGCATGAGTGTCGAGTTCCGCCAAGTCACCAAGCGCTACAGCGCCGACGGTCCGCTGGTCGTGAAGGGCATTCACTTCACGATCCCCAAGGGCACGCTGACCACCATCCTCGGCCCCTCGGGCTGCGGCAAGACGACCACACTGCGTTTGATCGCCGGCCTGGAGGCGCCCAGCGGCGGCAGCATCCTGATCGACGGCAAAGATGCCACCACGTTGGGCCCGGCCGAGCGCAACGTGAGCATGGTGTTCCAGAGCTATGCCCTGTTTCCGCACATGAACGTGATCCAGAATGTGTCTTACGGTCTGAGCGTCAGCGGTGTGCCCAAGGCCGAGACCTTGCGCCGAGCTCAGGCCACGCTGGACAGCGTGGGCCTGGTCGGGTACGACGCACGCCTGCCAAGCGAACTCTCGGGCGGCCAGCAGCAGCGTGTGGCGCTGGCGCGCGCGCTGGTGCTCGAACCCGCGGTGCTTCTTTTCGACGAGCCACTGTCCAACCTCGACGCGCGCCTGCGCCGCGCGATGCGCGAAGAGATCCGCGGCTTGCAGCAGCGCTTGAAACTCACGGTGGCCTACGTCACGCACGACCAGGCCGAGGCTCTGGCGGTGAGCGACCAGATCATCGTGATGGACGCCGGCGCGATTGCCCAGACCGGCACACCGCGCCAGTTGTACGAGAGCCCGACGAGCGAGTTTGTCGCCGGGTTCATGGGCGAAGCGATGCTCTTTCCCGGCACCGCCGGCGCCGATGGCCGGGTGCAACTGGGTCCGCTGTCGATGATGGCGCGCCAGGCCGTGGCAGCGGGTGCGGTGAAGGTGGCCGTGCGCCCCGAGGCTTGGCAGTTGCTTGCTCCCGACGCGCCGGCTGACGACGCCGACACCGCCGCTGCCGGCACGCTGCCCGCCACGGTGAGCAAGTGCGCCTACCTGGGCAGCGTGCTCGAAGTGACGCTGCTCACCGAGCTGGGTGAAATCTTCGTCGTCTCGCCCGAGGTCGAGCGCTGGTGGCAACCGGGCGACCGGGCCCTGCTGCGGCTCTTGGGGCACGGCATTTCCGTGGTTGCTGCGTGAGCCGGATTCATCGTTTGAGGTAAGCCGCCCTCGGAGGGGGGCGGCTTGGTGGCCAACAAAGCCTGGCACGCAAGCTCGCCGAGTCCAGCGGTTCCTGGAGAGGGTTGGGCGTCATCGCGTTGATTTGGCGATGGCTGGGCGGTTCTTGCGGTAGGAGTTCTTCAGGAAAATCTTGCCGTCGCGAAGAGTGAACAGATCACAACCATGAACTTCGACGCGAGTTCCGTCCGCCCGTGTTCCCGTGAACGTCCACTCCGATACTCCCCGGTCTCCATGGACAAAATGACGCGAGTTTCCCCAGTGGGCATCGGGAAAGATTTCCCAGACCTCCGCATAGCCAACTCGCACGGCTTCTCTACCTACGTACCGGGTCCCGCAGACGTCAGCGCCGGCAGAGG
>JANOLA010000521.1:0-1667 GCA_031419535.1 Burkholderiales bacterium
GCCACCCCGAACGGCGTGACGTTTCGCGATGCGAGCAAGTTGCCCAATGCCTAGAGCTGCTTCAGGCGCAACGCCCGGTGAAAGGCGCAGGCAACGCGCTTGCGCGCGGGCGCGCCTGAACGCGATCGCGATCGCCATCGCGATCGCCGGAGCCCCCGGCCTGAGCGTGAGCCCCATTGCCCACGCGGCGACGCCCACGATCGTGCCGGTCTCAGGAACAGTGGGGGGGGGCGCCTGAGGCGGTGGTCTTCAGCGGCAACGTCCACATTCGCAGCACCCTTGTCAGAGACCCGGACTTCGGCAAACCGCCCACCGTGCAATTGGCGATCGACTTGGCCGGCTTGGTCGGCAAAGGCCTGCACTCGGGCGCGAAATACGTCTCGAGCGCCGAGTTCGTCAACAGCACCGAGCTCAATGCAAACGAGACGATCGAGCTGACGTTCCCGTTCCACGCCGACAGTCGCAAAGGCCATCTCGTCGCGCGTGCCGGCTTGCTGGCGTTGACGCTGAAATTCGATGCGCGCAACGGGGCCATCGTCGGCGCCGCGTGCCGCGTCTCTGGAATGGAATGAGCGCCCGCGGACACATCGTCAGCGCAATCCCGGCCCTGGCGGCGTGGGGCATTGCTGCCCTGGCATGCGGTTCGGCAGCCGCCACCGGATGGGGCGCCGATTACTTTCCCAACGTGCCGCTGACCACCCACAACGGCAAGACGGTGCGGCTGTACGACGATCTGCTCAAGGGCAAGAAGGTCGCGATCGCCGTGATATACACGAGTTGCAGCGCCGAATGCCCGCTGATCACGGCGCGCATGGTCGAGTTGCGCAAGGCGTTGGGCGACCGGGTCGGCAAGGACATCTTCTTCTACTCGATCAGCATCGACCCCTGGGACCGGCCCGACGTGTTGAAGGAGTACGCGGCGAAGTTCGGCGCCGGCGGCCCGGGCTGGGAGTTCCTCACCGGCAAAGATGAAGACATCAAGCTGATCGCGAAGAAGCTCGGCCTGTCACGCACCAGCGACCGGGCCAACCTGGACGGCCACACCGCCAGCCTGATGGTCGGCAACGTCGACGCCGGTCAATGGATGCGCCATTCGGCGGTGGACAACCCGCGGTTCCTGGCGGCCTCGATGCTCAGCTTTCTCGGCCTGAGCAAAGGCGAGATCGGTCCCACTTATGCCGATGCCAGGCCGCTCGCCGTCGACCCCGGCAAGTATCTGTTCGAGTCGCGCTGCGAGGGTTGCCATACGCTGGGCAAGGGCGACAAGATCGGCCCCGATCTGGCCGGCCTGGCGGCGCGGCGCGAACGCGCCTGGGTCGCGCGCTACATCAACGACCCCGAAACCATGCGCAACTCGCGCGACCCTGTCGCCCTCGACCTGATGAAGCGCTACAAGATCCGCATGCCGCCGCAGGGCCTGGACCGAGAGCAAATCGGGCATGTGCTGAAGTACCTCGAAATTCAGACGCTCGGCGCGGCGCCGCCGGTTCCGGCCAAGGTGAGCGCGCTCGCACGCTGAGCCCCGGCGGTTTTGGCCAGTCGGTTTGTTCGGCGTTGGCTTACGATGCGCTTCGTGCCTAGCTTGGAGAAGGCGCATGAAGCATTGGATTTCGCTCGCCTTGTGCATCGCGCTCGCGGCCTGCGCGAGCGTCTCGCCGCCGCCCAGG
>JANOLA010000522.1:0-2821 GCA_031419535.1 Burkholderiales bacterium
CGCAACCGGCCGCAGCGGCGCGCCAACGTTTCCGCCGCCCACGACCTGGACGAGCACTCCAGCGTGAATGCGGCGCTCAACAGCACCGGTGGTTTCCTCGACCGCTCCAACCCCACGGGCGACATCAAGCTCGGCGGCTTCACGACGCTCGACCTGAGCTATCGGCTGCGCCTGGGGTCACTGCAATTGCGCGCCGCGCTGGACAACGTGCTGGACCGCGCTTACGAGCAGTTCGTGGGTTTCCCGGCGCAGGGGCGCCGGGTTCGGGTGGAAATACGCAGCAGCTTCTGATGGCCGCGCACGGCGCGGCGGCTCAGGCGCGGCGCACTTGCGGCGTGGCGTCTCAGTCCTTGGCCCGCCGCTCGGCGCTTCGCAGTTGCGTGTTCAACACGGCCACCAGCATCACCGCCAGCGCGATCATCAGGCCCATGCCTTCGCGCGCGGTCTCCTCCACGATCCACACTTCCTTGAGCCAGAAGTTGGGCATCTTGGGCCAATGGAACACGACGGCGACGATGTAGAACACGACGCTCGCTCCGAGCAGCGCCTTCAGGTCTTTCGAGCGCACGATGCTTTGCAGGCGAAACGTCACCGCGACCATCCACAGCGCGGGGATGGCGTACAGCAGCACCCACTGCGGCATGTCGGGGTCGTTGTATTGAACGGCCGCAAAGCCGAGCATCGTCAATCCCAGAATGATGTTCACAACTTGCATGGGGCTCATTCGAATCTCCTCGTGAGTGGCATTCTTCTGTCAGGGCGAAAAGCTGCTGCTCTTGATGTAGGCGACGACCGCCTTGCGCTGCTCGATCGTGAACACGTCTTTCCACGGCGGCATCTTGCGAAATCCGTAGGTGACACGGTCGAAGATGAAATCGGGCTCCATGCCGCCTGGCGCCAACTTGGGCGCCTTGCCCGGGTAGGCCGAGTTGCCGTGGCAATGGCGGCATTGCATATCCCAGACTTCCTTGCCCGCCGTGAGGGCCTTGGCGCTGGCCATGTAAGCCTTGTCGAAAGCCGGCACGGGCTCGGTGGCGGCAGGGGCGGCTGCCTGCGCCTGCGCCACCATGGCAGAAAGCGAGAGTGCGAAGAAAACCCAAAGCGACCGAAATATACCCACCACGAACCCCTTGTCAAAGAAACGCCACCGAAGCGCACTGCGCCGCGGTGGCGAGTTTACCAAGTCTCGTTTACGGAACGATCTTGTAGATCGTGTCCAGCGAGCCGTTCGGGCCGGTGGTGATCGACGTCAGTGCATAGACCTCACCGGCGCCGTCTTGCGCGAAGGCCAGGATGTAGGGCAGCTTGCCAGACATGTTGGTCACTTCGGCGGTTTCCATCGACCACTTGCCGTCGCTGCCCTTGGTGCCGATGAAGATCTGGCCGTCCATCTCGCCAAACGACTTGCTCCAGTCGCCGAAGATGTACTTGCCACGCCAGGCCGCGTGCGCGCCGCGGTACACGTAGCCGCCGGCGATCGAGATGCCCTTACAACCGTTGGGCTTGGCGGTGCAGTTGTTGTATTCGATGATCGCCGGCGTGATGCCCGACTTGTCGCAGTTCGCCGGGTGCTCGTCGGGCTTCTGGTAGTCGAAGCAACGCATCATTCCTTCGACGCGCCTCCAGCCCATGTTCTGGCCCTTGCCGACGACCTTGATCGCCTCGTAGCTGTTTTGCTGCACGTCGCCGCAGAACAGTTCGCCGCTGCCGGTGTCGAACGAGCAGCGCCATGGATTGCGCAGGCCCAGCGCCCAGATTTCGGGGTTCGCGTCGCGGCGCCCGACGAACGGGTTGTCGGACGGAATGCCGTAGGGCTTGCCGTCGGTGCGGGTGTCGACATCGATGCGCAGCATCTTGCCCAGGTTGGTCGACATGTCCTGGCCGTTGCCGATGGTCACGTTGTGGCCGATGCCCCAGTCGTTGGCGTAGCCGCCGTCACCCATCGAAACGTACAGCTTGCCGTCCGGGCCGAAACCGATCCAGTGGCCGTTGTGGTTGAACTGCGGCCAGGGCGTGGACAGAATGCGCCGCGCGGTGCTCGGGTCGAGCACGTTCTTGTCTTTCGACGAGATCGTGTACTCCTCCACCACGTTGTTGTGGCTGTACCAGAGCATCTGGCCGAGGTCGGACTGGTAGTCGAGGTGCGCGCTGTACGACACGTAGACCTTGCCGTTGCTCTTGAAGTTCGGGTGCAAGGCAATGCCCAGCAGGCCGCGCTCGTCGAAGTCATGGTGCAGCTTCGGAATCCGGTGGCGAATGTCGAGCATCGGCGCGGCGCCGAGCTTGCCGCCCTCGAGGATCTGAATGCGGCCGTTCTGCTCGGCGATGAGCATGCGGCTATCGCCAGGAATCTGCACCATGGCGAGCGGCGTGTTGATCGCCGTAACCACTCTCTCCAGCTTGATCTTCACTTGCGCCAGCGCCGCGCCGCCGGACAGCGCGAGCAGCGCTGCCGTGGCAAAGGTGGCCACTACTTTATGAACTTTCATCGGTCTCCTCCAGGTTGTAAAACAGGGGCCAAATCGAACTGCCCACACCCACGCGCACCAACCATCAGCAGCGACCCAAAACGGTACGCGTGCACACAATAAGCGCGCCGATGTTATGCAGCGTACGAACTCTTTCCCTAGGTAGTTACGCTGAGTTGTCGCCTGCGCGCGCCGCACGTAAGCAGCCCGCTAACTACACCAGCGACACATCAGCTCGCGAGATGGTTCAGCACGAGCTGTTTGAAACCAGTTGCTTCAATCGGGCCCGATGGCAGGGCATCGGCGCGCGAGCTGATGACCAGCGGGCCGTGGATTCGTCGTCGGTCCACTCG
>JANOLA010000523.1:0-7069 GCA_031419535.1 Burkholderiales bacterium
TTGAGTTGCAGTCCATATGAACGTAGAGCGCACGGCCGGCTCAAGTTCGAAGTGCAACACTTGCGCGACTTCAACGCGTAAGGTTTTGCACCATGCCAGTCCACTACGAGTTCTTGAAAGCGCTCTGACGAATCTCAGCGCTTGGCCGCAGATTTCTTCGCCGTCTTGGCCGCGCCCACGGCCTTCATGGCCTTGGCTGCGGTGGCCCGCGGAGCAGTGGGCTTGGCCGCTTTCGCGGCCTTCGCCGCTTTTGCGGCTTTGGGCGGCAAGCCGCGCGTGTAGCGGTAACCTCGTTCGATCCAGCCCGACATCGCTTTCGCGCTCAAGCCCACGGCACCGGTCAGCAGCGCGTATTCCTTCATCGTCCTGCCCAGGATGACGGCCGGGTGCGCCGCCGCCTCGTCGGGCACGCGAACCATGAGCCGGTCTTCGTGCAGGCCGGCGAACATGTTGCCGTTGACGAAGGCGCAGGGGCAGCCGAACATCTGGCGGCGTTGCACGTCGGCAGCCTGGGGCAAGGCGGCGTCGAAGCGCGTGATGAGTTCGGGAGGCACTTTTCTCCAGTGGTTCATCGCACCGCCCCTGGGTGGGCGTGGCGCTCGCCGAGCAGCCGCGCGAGTTGCTCCTGTTCGTCGGGCTTCATGCCATAAGAATGCTCGGCGTCGGGGAACTTGCCCTCGCGCACTTCGGCGGCGTAACGCTTCAGCGCATCGACAGCCACTTCCGAGATCTGCGCATAACGCTTCGTGAACTTCGGCTTGAATTGGTCGAACACGCCCAACAGATCGAACGCAAGCAACAGCTGACCGCAACTGGCGCTGCCGGCGCCGATACCGAACGTGAAGCACTTCACCTCGTCGTCGACGGCCTTGGCCACCGGCGCGGGCACTGCTTCGATCTCGAACCCGACCGCGCCTGCGGCTTCGATCGCCAGGCCGTCGTCGACGATGCGCAGCGCCTCGTCAGCGCTCTTGCCCTGCAGCTTGAAGCCGCCGTACTGGTGCATGAAATGCGGGCACATGCCGACGTGGCTCATGACCGGCACGCCGGCGTCGGCGATCGCGCGAATGATGTGCGCCTTCTCCTTGCCGCCCTGCATCTTCACGACATCCGCGCCGCCTTCCTTCATCAGGCGCAGCGCGTTGCTCACGCCCAACTCAGGCGTGGCGTAACTGCCGTAAGTCATCGACACCATGATCATGCAGTTCGGCGCGCCGCGGCGCACCGCCTGGGCGTGCGCGATCATCATGTCGATCGTGACGGGCAAAGTGTTGGCGAAACCGTAGCTCACCATGCCCAGGCTGTCGCCGACCGCCGCGATGTCGATGCCGGCGCGTTCCGCCCACACGGCGCTGGGGTAGTCGGGGATCGACGCCATCACGACTTTCTCGCCCGCCTTCTTGCGCAGCGCGAGGTCGGGCACGGTGAGTTTCTTGCGTTCTTCGGCCATCGACGGGTCCCTCTTGGATCGGCGCCGCGGGTTCAGGCGCGGAACGCGGTTTTCTCGGTGCCCTGGTACAGCGCCTTCACCTGGCGCGCCACCGAATCGGCGTGCGCGGCGAGCGCGCCCGCGTCGAGATCTGCCTGGGGCCGGGGCTCGTAGTCGAAGTGACGGTGCTTGTCGGTGCCGCGCACCAGCATCGCCGCGTCGCGCACCTTGGTCTGGCGCACATGGGTCGGGATGTAGCGGATTGCCAGGCCGATGCGGCGCTCGCCGGTGCGGTTCGCATCCGACCCGTGCGCGAGCTTGATGTGGTGCAGCGACATCTCGCCCGCGTGCAGCGCCAGGCCGACCGCCTTGCTCTTGTCGACATCGACCGCGATTTCCTGGCCGCGCGACAGCAGGTTGTCTTTGTGGAAGGTGTCGACGTGCGGCAATTGATCGATCTTGTGGCTGCCCGGAATGACTTGCATGTAGCCGTTTTCGCGCGTCACTTCGGTGAAGGCAACCCAGGCCGTGATCACATCGTCGGGGTCCAGGCCCCAGTAGGTGGAATCCTGGTGCCACGACACGAATCCCGGGCTGTTCGCTTCCTTGATGAAAAAGTTGGTCGTCCAGCACAGGATGTCCGGGCCGATCACGTCTTCCACCGCGTCGAGGATCTTCGGGTGGTGCACGAGCTCATCCGCCCAGGTGAACAGCAGATGTGTCTTGTGGCGCAAATTGCCTTGCAGGGGCTGGCCCGCCCGGGCTTCGTGGACCTCGAGCGCTTGGCGGTACTTGTGCGCGGCGTCGGCCGACATCACCCGCACCGGCGCGTAGTAGCCATCGCGCCAAAAGGCGTCGACGTCGGATGGCGACAGCAACTTGGTCATGGCGCGTATCCTTTGGGAACAGGTCAACGATTGAGCGCTGACATATTATCAGTATGTCTGAGAACCGCTGCGCATTGACGACCCGACGATCGCATGAGCAAACCCACTGCAGGCCCAGCGCCACGACGCTCGAAACGCAGCCCGCGCGTGGCGCGCAAGCCTGTCGCTGCAGTGGCCCGGCGCAAGGGCGTCCCCGTCGCCGGCGGCGCCCCGCGCGTCGGCGCTCCGGCGCTGGCCGACCAGGCGCATGCGCTGTTGGAGGAACTGATCGTCAAGCTCGAGCTGGAGCCGGGCAGCGTCTGGTCCGAGCTGCAACTCAGCGAACGCCTGGGCATTGGCCGCACGCCGGTGCGCGAGGCGCTGCAGCGGCTGGAAGGCGAGTACCTCGTGAAAATCCTGCCACGACTGGGGGTGCAGATCACCGAGATCAATGTCACGCAGCAACTCCTGTTGCTCGAAGTGCGGCGCGTGCTCGAGCGGCTCATCGCGTGCAGCGCAGCGCGGCGCGCCACGCCCGAGGAGCGCGAGCAATTGCTGCGCATGGCCGATGCGCTCGAAGCCTTGGTCGACGCCGATGTGCTCAAGTACCTGCGCTATCACTACGAGATCAAGCGCTACATCGGCGAGTGCGCGCGCAATCCCTTCGCGGCGCACGCGATCGCGCCAAGCCACGCGATGTCGCGGCGTTTCTACTTCCTGCACTACCGCAAGGCGCATGACCTGCCGGTGGCGGCGAAGCACCACGCGGATGTGATCCGCGCCGTGGCGCTGGGCGAGGAGGCGCGTGCCGGGACCGCGGCCGACGCGCTGATGGACTACGTTGAACAACTCACACGGGCAACTGTCACGCTGAAGAATTGAGCGCCCGGTCCTGCAATGCAGCAGGCGCGCGCGTCGCCGGTTCGCTGGTAGCGCTCGCTGGTACCGCTCGCTTGTACCGTTGACACTGCTCGAATTCAGCGCCTAATATGTTGCAGGCATATCACGGGACCCCGTGAAGCTGCATGCCGTTCCCGCACACGATTCACAACGAGGAGCATCCGGACATGTCCACAGCCCGAAGGAAATTCCTGAGAACGAGCGCCGTTGCCGGTGCCGCCGCGGTGATGACCGGTGCGCCGGCCATCGTGCGCGCTCAAGCCGTCACGTCGTGGCGCTGCCAGTCGATGTGGAGCGCTGCTGAACTGACCTACAAGTGCTTTGAGGACTTCTGTGAACACGTCAAGGCGGCGTCCAACGGCAGGCTGGTGATCCAGCCGTTCGCGGCGGGCGCCGTGGCGGGCGTGTTCGAGACGCTCGACGCCGTGACCGCCGGTGTCATGCAGGCGCATTCGTCGTGGCCGGGCTATTGGACCGGCAAGGACGCAGGCCTGGCGGTGATCGGCGACTTCGTGTTCGGTTACCAACACCCCTGGCAGGCCGAGGCGTGGTTCTACCACCGCGGCGGATTGCAGATGCTGCGCCAGGCCTACGCCAAGTACAACCTGTATCCCGTGGGGGTGAGTTGGTGGGGTGTTGAAACTGTCGTCGCCAAGAAGCAGCTCAACAAGATGGAAGACTTCAAGGGGGTGAAATTCCGCTCGCCGCAAGGCATGACGGCGGAGATTCTCACCAAGCTCGGCGCATCGATCGTCGTGCTGCCCGGTGGCGAGGTGTACTCGGCGCTCGACAAGGGTGTCGTCGACGCAGCCGACTGGGGCACGATTTCGATGAACCAGCGCATGGGCTTCCACGAAGTCGCGAAGTTCCCGACCAAGCTGTTCCATTCGATGCCGGTGCAGGAATTCAGCGTCAACATGGACGCGTGGAAGAAGTTGCCCGACGACCTGAAAGCCATTCTGTCGAGCGCCACGCGCGAGTGGACTTGGGACCAGGTGCAACGCATCGCGGTGGACGATGCACGGGTGACGAAGGAACTTGTCGCCAAAGGCGTCACCGCGGCGGCATGGCCCGATTCCGAGATGGCGAGAATCCGCGGGCTCGCCGAGCGCACCTGGGAAGATTGGTCAAAGAAGACGCCGCTGGCCAAGTCGGCGTATGACTCGCAACTCGCCTGGCTCAAAGACCTGAAGGTCATCGCCTGATGGGTGAGAGTGAAACGGCGCGGGCACAGGGAAATGTCCCCCCCGCCCGGTCTTCCCTGGCCGACCGGTTTTGCGATCTCGTCGATCGCCTCAACTGCGGGCTCGGGCGCGCCCTCGCCCTGTCGATTTTCGTCGTCACCTTGGTCGTGCTCTACGAAGTCATTTCGCGCGGCATGTTCGGCGCGGCCACGACCTGGGCCAACGAGACGACGATTTACCTTTCGGCGTGCGCCTATCTCCTGAGCGGCGGCTACGCATTGGCGCATCGGCGCCATGTGCGCATCGACTTGATCTATGACCGGCTCGCCAAGGGCGCACGTGCCCGGCTCGACCTGTTCACGTTCCTGTTTTTCTTCATCTACGTCGGCGCGCTGATGTGGGTCGGCACGACGCTCGCCTGGGGCTCGTTCCTCGAGGGCGAAGGCACCGGCACGCCGTGGAACCCGCGCATCTGGCCGGTCAAGTTCGCGATTCCCATCGCGGCCCTGCTGCTGCTGTTGCAGGGCGCCGCGAATCTGTTGCGCGACATGGGCATTGCGCGTTCCGAGAGCCGGGCGTCATGAGCGCCGCACGGCCGCCCGAAGGGGCGAATTCCCTCTTGGAGGGACGGCGCGAAGCGCCTAGGGTGCCCCGATGAGCATTGAGCTCCTGAGCCTGCTGTTCGTCGCGGTCTTCGTCATCGTCCTGTTGACGGGGCTGCCGCTCGCGTTCGCCACCGGTTCGGTGGCGGTGTTCTTCGCCGTCGTGTTGTTCGGCTTGCCGGGCTTGACGCTGATCGTCGGGCGCGTCTTCACGCTGATGGGCAACTACGTGCTGCTCTCGGTACCGTTGTTCATCTTCATGGCCTGCGTGCTCGAGCAGGCCGGCATCGCCGAGGCCATCTTCCATGCCGCTCACGTGTGGGCCGGGCGCATCCGCGGCGGCCTGGCGGTGGCGGTCATCATCTCGTGCGCGTTGATGGCGGCGATGGTGGGCGTGATCGGCGCCGAGATCGTGACGATGGGCGTGGTGGCGCTGCCGGCGATGCTCTCGCGCGGCTACAAGAAAGAGCTCGCACTGGGTTGCATCTGCGCTGGCGGCGGCCTGGCGACGTTGATACCGCCGAGCGTCGTCTTCATCATGTACGGCCTGACGGCCGGCGTGTCGATCGGCCAGCTGTACATGGCGGGGGTGATCCCCGGGCTGATGTTGGCCAGCATGTACATCATCTACATCATCGTGCGCTGCAAGCAGCGACCGGATTTCGCGCCACCCGCGAGCGAAGCCGAACTTTCGATCACGTTGCGCGAAAAGATCGCCTTGCTCAAGGACTTGGTCTTGCCGGGGCTTGTGGCCTTCAGCGTGCTGGGTTCGCTCTACCTCGGCTGGGCCACCCCCACCGAGGCGGCCGGCGTCGGCGTGATCGGCGCAGTTGTGGCGATGGCGTGGAACCGCAAGCTGAGCTGGGCCAAGTTGCGCAAGGCGGCGGAAGACACCGCCAAGGTCACGGTGATGCTGTACTGGCTGTTCTTCGGTTCGTCCGCGCTGATCGGTGTCTACACGCTCGCCGGCGGAACCAAGCTGATCCAGGATGTGCTGACAAACCTGCCGGTCGGCCCGATCGGCGTCGTGATCCTGATCCAGATCGTCTGGATCATTCTGGGTTGCTTCATCGACTGGATCGGCATCCTGCTGCTCACCGCGCCGATCTTCGTGCCGGTGGTGATCGCGCTCGGCTTCGACCCGGTGTGGATGGGTGTGCTGTTCTGCATGAACATGCAGATCTCCTACATCTCGCCGCCGTTCGGCCCGGCCGCGTTTTACCTCAAGGGCGTCACGCCGCCGGGCATCACGCTGGTCGACATCTTCCGCTCGGTCTGGCCCTACATGGGCCTTCAGTTCATTGCACTCGGGCTCGTGATTGCGTTCCCGCAGATCGCGCTCTGGCTGCCGAGCACGATGGCCCGATGAGGGTTGCGGCATGTGGCGCTCGCTCGATGCCGTGCTCGACGTCATGCGCGTTCCGGCGAGCGGTGACGTTTCGCTCGCCGTGTTGCCGGTGCCGAAGCACGACAGCGCGCACAGCACCACGAGCGACGAGGGCTGCGAAATCTTGATCGTCGGCGGCGGAACCGGCGGCGTTGCCGCGGCGCTCGCCGCAGCGCTCGCCGGGCGCCACGTCGTCTTGCTCGAAGAGACCGACTGGCTGGGCGGCCAGATGACCGCGCAAGGTGTGAGCGCACTCGACGAGCACGAGCACATCGAGGCCTTCGGCGGCACGGCGAGCTACTACCGGCTGCGCAGCTTGCTGCGCGATCGCTACCGCCACTGTGCAGGAGGCGCCGGCCAGCGCAGCGACTTCAACCCCGGTGCCTGCTGGGTGACACGCCTGGCGTTCGAGCCGCGCGCCGCAGTCGACGCAATCGAGCAGATGTTGCGCCCGTTTGTCGAATCGGGCCAATTGATCATCCACCGCCGCACCAAGGCCGTTGCCGCAAATGTCGAGGGCGACCGGATCGCCACTGTCGTCGCGATGGGCCTGGAAGATCCTCGGCTGATCCGCTTTCACCCCGAACTGATCATCGACGCCACCGAACTCGGCGACCTGCTGCCGCTCAGCGGCGCCGAACATGTGATCGGCGCCGAGACCATTGCGCAAACCGGAGAGCCGCAGGCGCAGCCCGTGGCGG
>JANOLA010000524.1:0-6371 GCA_031419535.1 Burkholderiales bacterium
CCGATGTGGACCAGCCACGCGGCCTGCGCGACCGCACCATGCTCGAGTTGATGTACGCCAGCGGCCTGCGCGTCAGCGAGCTGGTCACGCTGAAGAGCGTGCACCTGGGGCTGAACGAAGGCGCGCTGCGTGTCACCGGCAAGGGTTCGCGCGAACGGCTGGTTCCGTACGGCGAAGAGGCCAATGTCTGGCTGCGCCGCTACCTCATGCAGGCCCGGCCGGCGCTGCTGAAGGCCCGCACCAGCGACGCGCTGTTCGTCACCGCGCGCGGCGCGGCAATGTCGCGCCAGATGTTCTGGAAAGTCGTCAAGGCCAACGCATTTCGTGCCGGCATCACCGTGCCCTTGTCGCCGCACACCTTGCGCCACGCCTTCGCGACGCACCTGCTGAACCACGGCGCCGACCTGCGCGCGGTGCAATTGCTGCTGGGCCACGCCGACATCTCGACGACCACGATCTACACCCACGTCGCGCGCGAACGCCTGAAGGCGCTGCACGCCGCGCACCATCCGCGCGGGTAGCGTGGCGCGCCACTGCGGCGCCACTGCGGCGCCACCGCAGCGTCAGAGAGGCGTCAGAGCGGCGTCAGAGCGCGGAAAGTCTCAACGCGACACCCAACTGCCGTTCACGTTGGCAAGGTCGCAAGGCCGGGTATATTCCCCGCGCTTCGCGTCGCAGGCCTCCAGCGCGGCGGCAGCGGCCGACTCCGGCGATGCACCACCCGCGCGCCAGCCCCAGGCTCCGGAAGGCGACAACGCGAACGCCTTGTGGCTGGGCGCGGGAATGTATTCATCGCGAAACACCGTCACCGCCTCGGGCGGCAAACGCGCCTCGAGCTCGCCTTGCTTCGGAATCTGGAGCGCCGGCCCGCCGGCGGGCATCACCTCCGCGACCAGCGTGCCGATCCAGCGGTAGGTCGCGACGATCGTGGTCACCATCGCCACCACGGCCAAGGCCGTGAGCAGCGCATTGCCGGGGCGCGGGCGCCCACCGTGTTCGTTGTCGTCTTGCGTTCCCGGCAGCGCCGCCAGACCGAGCAAGCCCACCGCGCCGACGTAGGGCGTGAACAACAGCGCGGCCCACCAGCCGCTGCCGTTGAAATCGTGCGCGCGCAGCACTGACAGGCGCACGATGAATGCAACCAACAGCACCGTGCCGATGATCAGCAGGTTCAGCTTGAACACGCTGGGGCGCGGGATCGCGATCACCAGCAGCAGGTTGATCGCGAGAATGGCGCAGGCCAGCGCCGTGACATAGGGCAGGCGCGCGAGTCTGCCGGAAAACCCGAGGCCCCACGGCGAAGGAGCATCGAGCGCAGCACCGGCTTCGCTGGGCAGCGGCGGCAGGCTGCGGCGCGCGCGTATCTGCGCCAGGCGCCGCAGGCGCCCCTCGGACTCGCTTTCGCGCTTGTAGGCGATCGCCATCTGGATGTCCGATCCGCAGGCGCGGCACATCACGCGCTTGGCCTGGCGTTCGCCACAATTCGGGCAGGTGACTTCTTCTTCGAAGGCAGGGAGGGCCACCGTGGGCGGCACGGCCGGCGCAGGAATCGTCTCGGCGGCCACTGCGGCGGGCGCCGGCGCGGCAACCGCCGGGTGAGCCGGTGCCACGGCCAGCGTCGTCCCATGCACGTTCTGCGACGTGGGCTCGAAGTCGTCGGGTTCGATGTGCACCCGCGCGCCCAAATCGCGCAGCCGTTCTTCATAGCCCTGTGCCTCGAAGAAATCCATGCGGTCCTTGAGCACGATGCGCGCACCGCTGAACAGCGCGATTCGGCTGGCTTCGGTGATTTCGAGCAAGTCACCCAGGTCGTCGCGCACGTCGGTCAACCTGAAGCCTTGGACGACTTCACCGTAGAAGACCAGTTGAACTCTAGATTCCATGTGGGGCGGCGGCGCTTGCGGGCAATACCGGAGCCGATTGTCGAATGCGCGGCAGCATACACGCCTGGCGCGCCCGCGGGCATGATGAGTTTTGCCCAACGAGGTATCGCAGGCGCTGGAAATTCGCCGCGCCGAGCCGCTGGTCAAGCATGCGCCGATACCTCGCCGATCCCGGGAGGCGGAAGGGGTCGCGCCGTGCCGGGGCCCCGGGTTCTCAGTGAATGCGCCGGCTGTTTGCCACCGTCCAGTCGTAAGGCGTGAAGCGCAACTCCCAGTCCGGCGGTGCCGCCACGGGCGCGTAGCGGTTCGCGAATTCGATCAAACTGCGGCCGTGCGCCGGCACAAAGTCTTCCGGGTAGAAGTTCAGGATTTCGCTGAGCCAGACGCTGCGATTCGCCGCGTCGATCGAAAAGTTCCGAGGCCGCGCGAAGAAGGCGCGCGTCTCGGATTCGAGTTCCGCGTCGAGCGTGGCGGCGCGAAACGGCGTGCGTGGCAAGACGGGGCAAGCGAGCGCGCTGCAATTGAGCGCGAAGTGGACCCGCGGCTCGCCGATCGATCGAGTGAACGGCCGGATCACGTCGTTCTCGAATGCGCGCAGCGACGTGCGCGCGCCGCCCACCGTCAGCTTGCGCAGCACGAAGAACTGCACTTTCGCGAAGCCGGCATGGCTTGCCGGAATGCCCGCCTCGAGCACGTTGAACATGCTCAGCGCGTTGTAAGCGTTGATCATGTGGGCGAGTTTTTCGTGCCTCCCGTGCAGCGTCTCGAGAGGTGTGTCGGCGACATGGCGCACATAGGCGTCGAGGTCGGCGCGCTGCGCCGCCAGGGCCGGGAAATCGACTTCGCCGCTCGCATCGACGAAGCGCTCCAGCACGCGCGACCAGGCTTTGATGGCGTCGGACTCGCTGGGTGCCGGCACCGAAGGCGTTGCGACGAGCGTCGAGCAGCCGGCGAAAACGGCCAGGAGCCACAAGCCCAGCAGGCGTGAAATCAAGCGTTTCATGTTCCAAACCCCATCATGCGGCGCGCCTCGCGTGCGCGCAGCGCGGCCTCGCGGGCACGCCCCTTCAACAATTTCAGCGGTATGACCGCGCTGCCGCGCAGCGGCTGCCACACGCCCGCGGCGGTGGCAAGCGGTTGCAGCAGCCAGCGGTCGCGCTGCGCGTTGTAGGCGCACATGCTGATCGGGCCTTCGTGCGTGATCGCCATGAAGACGCAGGCGTCGATGCGTTCGCGCTGCAACGAACACGCGTCCATGAAGTTGTGCGTGAAGAACGTCAGCTTGTGGACGCGGCCGCGCGCGGCGAGCAGATCCCGGCGCGCTTTCCAGGCGAAGCGCGCTGCCCAGCGCATTGCCGCCAAGCTTTGCGCCGGGCGGCGCAGCGCGGCGCCGAGCAGGGACCGAAAGGCGCGCCACGGCGTGCCGCGATCGATGCGCAGATGCGCGGTGTCGCGCATGAAGCGGCTGACGAACGCCGCGTCTTCGAAGGCGTCGTAGGTTCGGCCGTTGATCGCCAACAGCACGGCGCTGCGGTTGCAGTCGCTGTGGCCGGCTTGCAGCACGTTGAAGCGCAGGGCCGTGCCCGCGCCCTGCTGCAAGCGCGCCGCGACGCTGTGGTTGTCGATTTGCTCGGTGCGCGCGCTGAGTACGCCGCGGCCGGTTTGTGCCTGGAGCTGGAATGACGCGAAACGCACCACGTCGGCGTGCGCGACAAAGAATGCCGCGAGCGCCGGCACGTCGTCGAAGTTGCCGTCATGCACCGTGGTGTTGAAGAACACGCTGAGCGGCAGACCACGCGCGCGTTCGATGTATTCCAGGCGCAGCGCGTTCAACTCGGATTCGTTCGCGTAGCCGGCGCGCTGCTGCGTGCTATCGACGTGAAACGCGACGTCGGTGAGCCCCGTCTGGGCAAGCTCTTGGAGCAGTTCGCGCGTCGCCTTGATGCCATTCGTGAACAGCGATCCGCGCATTCCCAACGCAGCGATCTTCGCGACGATGGCACGCAGTTCGTCGCGCCGGCGCAGCGTGGGCTCGCCGCCGGAGACCTGCACGTCGGTGCCGGGGCCGTAGTGCGCGTGGATCGATTCGATGCGCCGGAATACTTCGTCGAGCGGAAAGTCGCGCACCGCCTCGGCCGAATCGCTCAGGTAACACAGCGTGCAGTCGAGGTTGCAGCGCTGCGTGATCTCCAGCGAGACGCAGGCCACCGGCCAGCGCCTGCCAGCCATTTGATTCGGCGCCCATTGGCCGGTGTGCCGCATGCGCTCGCGCAAAGCGCCGGTCGGGTCGACGCTTGGCGCCGCCAGCGGTGTCAACGCCGCGACCTCGGCGGCGCTCAGGTTTGCGGTGCGCGGGGTTGTCACGACAAAAGGGCGATGGCGGGGCTCATCCGGCTTGGTCGGTCTGGCTCGGTGAATCTGACAGGGCAGTGAATCTGACAGCGCAGTATTGCAGGCGCGAATCCGGGCTGCGGCGCTATGCTTGCGATCATGACAACCGTGATGCCATGACGACTGCCCACATTCCTGCCATCGGTTGGCGCGGCACCGCGCGCCCCGTCACCCTGGGGCGGTCATTTACAGGTCCGTGATGGTTTGGTGAGGATTGGCGGCCCAGACACGCTCAACATCGCGCATCATGATGGACCCCACCCGATCCGGACCGCACCGATGTCAACCATGACAAGCGGTGCCACGCGCAACATCCTCGTGATCGAGGATGAGCGCGACATCGCCGAACTGATCGCATTGCATCTCTCGGATCTACCGGCCAAGGTCACGTTGGCCAGCGACGGCCCCGGTGGTCTGCAACTCGCTTTGCAGCGGCCCTGGGACGCCATCGTGCTCGACATCCGCCTGCCGGGCCTGAACGGCCTGGACCTGTGCCGCGAAGTGCGCGCACAGACCTGCCACGTCCCCATCCTGATGCTCACGGCCCGCAGCGGCGAGCTCGACCGCGTGCTCGGCCTGGAGCTGGGCGCCGACGACTACCTGACCAAACCTTTCAGCGTGCTGGAGTTGCAGGCCCGCGTGAAGGCCTTGTTGCGCCGCTCTGCCGTGACGGCCGCGCGCACAGCGCAGGCCACGGCGCACAAGCCATCGTGCGTCGAACAGGGCAGCCTGAAGGTGGACCGCGTGCAGCGCCGCGCCTGGCTGGCCGGCACCGAGATCGTGCTGACCCCGCGCGAGTTCGATCTGCTGTGGCACTTTGTTCAGCACCCCGGACGCGTCTTCACACGCACCGAGCTGCTGGCCGACGTCTGGGGGCATGGTCACGACGGCTATGACCACACGGTCAACAGCCACATCAACCGGCTGCGCAGCAAGCTCGGTGACGAGCGTGAGGAAGCAGCCTTCATTCACACGGTGTGGGGTGTCGGCTACCGCTTCGAGGTGGCCGCATGAATCCGGCACGCATGCAGACGCGCGGGTCGGTGTGGCGGCGCTTGCACGTGCGCGCGGCGCTCGTGTCCGTGCCCCTGCTGCTGGGTCTGGGTGCGGCGATGTACTACCTTCTGCAGCACTACAGCGCACAAACCGCGCTCGAGGCCGGCCAGCGCATGAACCTGGGGCTGGCGCGCTATGTCGCCGAGCACCAACCGCCGGGCTTGATCGGCGCCGACAGCCAGGCTGACCGGGGCCGCATGAAGGAGCTGGCCCTGCACGTGATGACGATCAACCCGTCGGTGGAGGTGTATCTGCTGGACGCAAACGGACGCGTCCTGGCCCATGCGCTGGAGGGCCTGCAGGGGCCGGACCCGGTGGGCGCGCAGGTCGATCTGGCGCCGGTGCGCCGCCTGCTGAGCGCCACGAACGATGCCACCGTGCTCTTGCCGGTGCTGGGCACCGACCCGCGTAACGCCGATCGCGCGAACACGTTTTCGGTGGCTGCGGTGGCGCAGGCCGGCGGCGCCATGGGCTACCTGTACATCGTGCTCAACGGCAGCAAGGCGCAAAGTGTCTCGGCCAGCCTGTCGAACTCGGACGCGCTGCGCGCGATGGCCATCGGTGCGGCGTTGTCGACGCTGCTGGCGAGCGCCGTGCTGTGGATCGCCTGGCGGCAACTGACCCGACCGCTGCGCCGGCTCACCGACGAGCTGCAGTCGTTCCGCGACGATGGCGATGCGCACGCCCATGGTGAAACCGGCGACGAGATCGGCGTGTTGCACCGCGCCGTGCAAGCGATGCAGCAACGCATCGCGCAGCAGTTTCGGCGGCTCGAAGATGGCGACCGGCAGCGACGCGAGCTGGTCAGCAACATTTCGCATGACCTGCGCACGCCCCTGTCGAGCATTCAGGGTTACGTCGAGACGGTGCTCGTGCGCGGCGAGGCGCTCGACGCGGCGGCGCGCGCCACGCACCTGCGCACCGCGCTGCGGCATGTCGAAGTGCTGGGCAAGCGCATTGCCGATCTGTTCGAGCTGTCGAAGCTCGACGCCGGCAGAGGGCAACCCAGGCACGAGGTGTTCTGCCTGGCCGAGCTGCTGC
>JANOLA010000525.1:0-9728 GCA_031419535.1 Burkholderiales bacterium
GTGGCGATGACGCGGAACTTCTCGATCGACGCATCGCCCAGAACGAGCGAGCCGCGCATCGCCGCGGGCAGCGGCAGCGGAATCTGGTCCGGCCCCCAGAACACCTTGATCAACTCTTCGCCGATGATCATGCCGCCCATCGTGATCAGGATCTGCTTCAGGTGCTGGCCGTAAACGGGCCGCACCATCACGCGCTCGAACGCCCAGCCGACGCCGCCCGCGACCGCCATCGCGACCAACATCGCCGGCAGCACGGCGGCGAAGTTGTGCCAGATGCTGCTTGAGGCCGTCCAGTCGGCCATCGTGCCCAGCACGCTGGTCGCGACGAAGGCGCCGAGCGCGATGAACACGCCGTGGCCGAAATTCAGCACGTCCATCAAGCCGAACACGAGCGTCAGGCCGGAAGCGATGATGAAGATGATCATGCCCATCGCGAGGCCGGCGACGGTGAGCGTGAGCCAGGTCGACGGCTTGGCGATCACGGGCAGTGCCAACAGCGCGAGCGCCGCGACGAGTGCGAGCGGCAGCCAGTCGAAGGGCGCCTTCGGCACGGCCACCGCCGCGGTGTCGGAACCACCAGGCGCGGGCTTCATGCGGTGGCTCCCAGCGACAAACCGAGCAGCCGCTGCTGGCGCGCTTCGTCCTGCACCAGCTCCTTCATCGGCCCGCGGTGCACGATGCGCCCGTCGTCCATCACCGCGACCCAGTCGCCGAGAGCGCGCGCGACCGCGAAGTTCTGCTCGACGAGCAGCACCGTCGTCTGCGTGGCTTTCAGTTCGCGCAGTGCCTCGATCAGGTTGCCCACGATCACCGGCGCCAGGCCCTTGCTCGGCTCGTCGATCAGCAACAGGCGGCGCGGCTCGACCATCGCGCGCGCGATCGCGAGCATCTGCTTCTGCCCGCCGGAGAGCTTGCCCGCCGGGAACAGCCAGAATTTCTTCAGCGCCGGAAACAGGCTCAGCAGCCAGTCGAGCCGCTTCGCATCGATGTGTTCGATGCGGCGTGCGTTGCGCGCCGCGAGCAACAGGTTCTCGCGCACCGTGAGGTCGGCGAAGATGCCCATGTTCTCCGGCACGTAGGCGATGCCGAGCTGGGCGATGTCCGGCGTGGCCAAGGCGCCCTGCTCGCTCGCCAGCGTGTGCTCGTCGAACGTGACGCTGCCGCGCGACGCGCGCCACAGGCCCATGATGGTACGAAGCGTCGTCGTCTTGCCCGCGCCGTTGCGCCCGAGCAGCACGGTGACCTGGCCCGCCGGCACGTCGAGGTCGACGCCATGCAGGATGTGGTACGCGCCGATGTGCGTGTGCACGCCAAGCAGCTGCAGCAGGGGACGGGTCATTGGTATCGATGCCCCCACGGCGCTGCGCGCCGGGTCATGCACCCTCCTCCACCACCGCGGTGCCGAGGTAAGCCTGCCGCACGATCGGCGAGGCGATCACTTTCGCGGGCTCGCCGTCGGCGACGCATCTGCCGTTGTGCAGCACGACAATGCGGTCGGCGAGTTCGCGCACCACGTCCATCTTGTGTTCGACGAGCAGGATGACCTTGTCGTCCAGCTTCTTCAGGTCGCGGATCAGGTCCAGGATCGCCGGCACGTCGTCCAGGCTCATGCCGGCGGTCGGCTCGTCGAACATGTAGACCTTGGGCTCGAGCGCCATCAGCATCGCCACTTCGAGCTTGCGCTGGTCGCCGTGCGGCAAGCTGCTCGCCGCGGCGTCGGCGCGCGGGCCCAGGCGGGCACGCTCGACCAGCGCGTGCGCGCGCTCGAGCGTGTTGCGGTGGTCGGCCCAGACCGACCACAGGTTCAATCCTTCCTTGCGGCGCGACTGCACCGCCAGGCGCACGTTCTCGACCACGCTCAGGTTCGGGAACAACTGTGTCAACTGGAACGCGCGGCCGAGGCCTCGGTGCGTGCGCGTGGACGCCGGCTCGCGCGTGATCTCAGTGCCGCTCAACCAGACCGAGCCGCTGCTCGCGCGCAACTGGCCCGAGATCAGGTTGAAGTAGGTGGTCTTGCCGGCGCCGTTGGGGCCGACGATCGCCGTCAGCGTTCCCGGTTGGAACGTGCAGCTCACGTTGTCCACCGCCACGTGCCCGCCGAAGCGGACCGTGAGGCCCCGCGTCTCCAGCATCAGCGCTTGTTCCGGATCGGGATGCTCATTTCCTCGGGCTTGATTTCGCGCACCAACTCAGGCACGCCCCAGGCGAATGCCGGGTCGTCCTTGATCTTGAAGTGGTACATGCTCTGCATCGCCTGATGGTCATCGGCGCGGAACGTCATCTTGCCCTTGGGCGTCTCGAAGCTCATGCCCTCCATCACCTTGATGAGCTTGTCGGTGTGGGTGTCGCCACCCGTCTTCTTCAGCGCCTCGACCACCGCGATCGCCGCGCTCATGCCACCGGCGGTGAAGAAGTCCGGCGGGCTCTTGAACTTGGTGTAGTGGTTCGCGACCAACCATTCGTTGACCGGGTTCTTCGGGATGCCGAAGTAGTAGTAGGTCGAACCTTCCATGCCGGGGAAGTTCTTGTAAGCCGCCATGGCCGGCAGGATGTTGCCACCGGTGGCGATCTCGATGCCGAAGCGCTTCAAGTCGAGGTCGGCGATCTTGAACGGGTTGCCACCGCCGCCGGCCCAGATGATCCAGATCACTTTGCGACCGGGCTTGTCTTTCAGGGCATCGATCAGGCGCTGCGCGCCGGCGGTGAAGTCGGTCGTGGTCGTCGGCAGGTATTCTTCATGCACGATCTTCGCGTTCTTCACCGCCTCCTTGAACGCCTTCACGCCATCGCGGCCGAACGCATAGTCCTGCGCCAGCGTGGCGATGCTGGTGCCCGCCTTGTCTTGCGCGACGGCGTTGCTGATCGCGTCTTGCGAGCTGTTGCGCCCGGTGCGGAAGATGTACTTGTTCCACTTGTCGCCTGTGATCGAATCGGCCACCGCCGGCTCGACCAGCAGGATCTTCTTGTACTCCTCGGCCACCGGTAGCAGCGCGAGCGCGACGCCCGACGACGTGGGCCCGACCGCGATGTCGGCCTTGTCGTCGCCATACGCCGCGGCGAGCAGGCTCTTGCCCACGTCGGGCTTGCCCTGGTCGTCTTTTTCGATGACGACGAGTTTCTTTCCGGCCACCATCATGGTTCCGTTCGTGGCGTACTCCAGGCCCATCATGAAGCCGGTGGATGTTTGTTTGCCATAGGCCTCGAGCGGGCCGGTCTTGCTGTGGATGTGGGCGATGCGGATTTCGCCCTTGGTCTGGGCGAATGCGCCCGGCGAAGCCAGCACGGCGGCCGCGGCGGCGCAGCAGAGCCCGGCGTTGAAGGCGCGGCGCAGCAGCGCGGCAGTGGAATGAATCGACAGCATCGAACAGACTCCTGAGTGGGAAGAACGAGAAAGGGGCTTGGGACCATTTTGCGGCCTGGGATCGCCTCAAGTGCGAAAGACTGACGCCACGGCGTACAACCTAGGGAAAGCTCTAGCAAGCTGGGAACCTGTCGTGAAGCGGATTGCCGCGCCGATCGACGAGCGCCGCTCAGGGGCGCGCGGGGCTGGCGATGCCGGTGTCCGGCTGGTTCAGGCGCTCTCGGCGGCGGCGTTCGCGCCGCCTGGGGCGCTCACAAGGAAACGCCGGGCCGCCCCAAGTTTCCTTGACCCCCTCGGGGGGCGGACGACGTATGTCGTCGGCCTGGGGGCGCCATCAAGCCGCGCTGGTTTCGCGGATACGCCGCGCCTGGATCGCCGCGCAGACGCGGCCGTGCTCGCTCTCGAGCATCGCGACATGGCTGCGCGCTTCGGCGAAGCTGGCGTCGCACGCCAATGAGCGCACGGTCGCGCAGAGCCGGCTCAGCGCATGTGCGCCCACCGCGGCGCTGCTGGCTTGCAATTCGTCGGCCGCGGCGCAGGCGGCGCTGGCGTCACGCGCGGCGACCGCATCGCGCAAGGCGGCGATGCGCTCGACCGACGCGCTGCCGAACTGCCGCCAGACTTCCAGCCACAGCGCACGGCCTTCGGCGCGCGGCACGAGTTCGTCGAAGGTGCGCCTCTCCAGCCATTCGTCGAGGTCGGCGCGGTGCGAATCGAGCGCGGCGCGTTGCGTGTCGCGCGTCGCCTCGGGCCGCGCGTGCACTGCCTGGCCGTGCGCGGCGCCGCCCGGCAGCGCCGAGGTCCATTTGCGCAAGGTCGCTCCGAGTTGGTCTTGCGTGAAGGGTTTGCTCACATAGTCGTCGAAGCCCGACGCCAGGCACTGCTCGGCGTCGCCGACCAGGGCGTTGGCGGTGAGCGCCACCACCGGCAGCCAACTCGGGTTGACGAAGGGGAACTTGCCATGCGCGCCATGGCGGAAACGAGCCACGGCCTCGAAGCCGTCCATCTCGGGCATCTGGCAGTCCATGAACACCAAATCGAATTCGCACTGGCAGAGCAGGTTCAGCGCGGCGAGTCCGCTGTCGGCCACCGTCACCGTACCGCCCAGGCGTTCGAGCATGGCGCGCACGACTTCCTGGTTCACGACGTTGTCTTCGACGACCAGAATGCGTGCCGGCGCCAAGGCCGCCGCGGGCGCGCCGGGAACCGGGCTGTCGATCAGCGGCACGCCCCAACCCTTCAACTCGGATTCGAGCGCGGCGGCGCGTGTGGTGTGGCCACCCGCTTCGACGCTGTCGCGGTGCAGCGCCGAGCGCCAATCGAGCGTGACCGCGCGGTGCGACACACCTGACCCAAGGCGCAGCGGCACGTGAACCCGAAACGTCGAGCCGGCGTCCGGAACGCTTTGCACTTCGATCTCGCCGCCCATCAGCTCCACCAATTGTTTGGTGATCACCAGGCCGAGGCCCGTGCCGCCGAAGCGCCGCGCCATCGAGCCGTTGCCCTGCGAGAACGGCTGGAACAGGCGCGCCAGCGCCGCTGCGTCCATGCCGATGCCGGTGTCGCGCACTTCGACGCCGAGCCATTCGTCGGCGGAGTCCGCGCCGCACCCGGCAGGGCCGCCGAGGCTGCGCGTGATGCGCAAGCTCACTTCGCCATGCTCGGTGAACTTGAGCGCGTTGCCCATCAGATTCGTCACCACCTGACGCAGGCGCCCGGGGTCGCCCACCACATGTTCGGGCACAGCCGGGTCGAAGTGGCAGCTCAGGCCCACGTCTTTTTGGCGCGCGCGCGGCGCGAGCAATTCCACCGCATCGTGCAGCGTCGCGCGCAGGTCGAAGTCAACGCTTTCGATTTCGAACTTGCCAGCCTCGATCTTGGAGAAGTCCAGGATGTCGTTGATGATCTGCAGCAGCGCTTCGCCCGAGCGGTAGACGTTGCCGGTGTAGCGGCGCTGGCGTGGCTCGAGCTCGGTACCCAGCAGCAGCTCCGTCATGCCCAGGATGCCGTTCATCGGTGTGCGGATTTCGTGGCTCATGTTGGCCAGGAATTGCGACTTGGCCCGGCTCGCGTCTTGCGCCTGCTGGGCCAGGCTTTGCGCCTGTTGCGTGAGAGCGCGCAGCTCCGTGCTGCGCCGTTCGTCTTGTTCGCGGTATTCGAGCAGGCTGCGCTCCATGACCGCCAGCGAGCGCAGCAGGCCGTCGAGGTCATTCTGGCGGCCCGGCACAGGGGTACGGGTGAGGTCACCGCGCGCGATGCGCTGCGCGGTGTGCACGGCCTGGGCCAGGGGTTCGGTGAGCCCCTTGATCATGCGGAACAGGAAGAACACCGCGCCTGCGAAAGTGAGCAGCGTGGCAATCAGCACGATCTGATGCTGCGTCCTCGCAGCGGCGATGGCTTCGTCGATTGCGGCACTTTCCGTGCGCCGGTATTGCTCGGCGTGTCGACTGAGAGTGCGGTCGATCGAATTGATTTGATCCCGCACCCGTATCGCGCTTGCCAACGATGGATCGGCGACGAGTGCCCTCTCGACCTCGCCCAGTTCGACGCTGATGGCATCGATGTCCAGGCTCGGATCGTCAACCGCGAGCTCGCGCAGCGCCTGCCGCGCCTCATGGAACGCCTCGAGCGCCGATCTGCCCACGCTGCCCGTGTCCACCGCATTGCGCACGCCATGCACGAACTTGCGCCAGTGCGCATAGGTCCCGTCGGCGCGGTCGTCATGCTGCCTCGCCTGCGCCAGGTGCTCGGCGCGCTGCAGCGCCGACCACGTCTGGTAGGTCAGCAGCCCGGTGATCGGCAACAGCAATGCCAGCACCTGCAAGATCAGGCGCAATTTCAAGGAATGGACGGCCAAGGATTTCATGTCGCGGACAAGGCCCGGCCCAATGGGCGCACCGGGGCCGGCCCGATGCTGCCGCATCGCAGCGCCATCGATCGCGCGAATAGACGGAATTTTCGGCAGAAGTTCCGGCGAGACGCCGTTTCAGCGGGGGAAACCGTGTTTCGCCGCCGACTGAAGCGAGGCTTAGTTCGAGCGGCGCGGCGCGAGACGCCGAACCCGCCACAACAGCGCGAGCACGATGCTCACGTTGTGCAGGTTCCAGACGATGCCGTTGACGAAAGCGGCGCGGTACGAGCCCGTCAAATCGAAAATCGCCCCCGACATCCAGCCGCCGAGCGCCATGCCCAGCAGCGTGGCCATCAGCACCATGCCGACGCGCGCGCCGGCCTGCGCCGGTGTGAAGTATTCGCGCACGATCAGCGCGTAGCTCGGCACGATGCCACCCTGGAACAGGCCGAACATCGCGGCCACGATGAACAGCGACGCCACACCGTCGGCCACCAGAAACGTCAGCAGTGCCACACCCTGCAGCAGCGAGCCGAGCAGCAGTGTGCGCAGGCCGCCGATGTGGACGGAAATCCAGCCCGACACGAGCCGGCTCACCACGCCCATGCCGAGCATCACCGCCAGCATCTGCGCGCCGCGCGCCGCGCCGAAGCCGAGGTCGCCGCAGTAGGCGACGATGTGCACCTGCGGCATCGACATCGCGACGCAGCAGGCGACGCCAGCCACGCACAGCAGCGCTTGCAACAGCCCGGGCGACATGCCGAGCGGCCGGTCTCCCGAGAGGCTGAGAGCCGATCGGTCTTGCTCTCTCTCCCCCTGGGGGAGCGCTGTTCGGTCTTGCCCCCTCTCCCCCTGGGAGAGGGTTGGGGTGAGGGCGGGCGATTGGCCGTCGTGCCCCATTTGGCGACCCTCGCCCAGACCCTCTCCCGCCAGCGGGAGAGGGAGAGGGAGTGGCCGCGGCGATGCGGCGGGTGCTGCCGCAGCCCCGGCCAGCCCCGGCGGCCGGCGCCGCAGCATCAGCGCCAGCGGCAGCATCGCCAAGCCGCAGAACACGCCGATGCCGATGTAGGTGGCGCGCCAGCCGGCGCTTTCGACAAAGTGCTGCACGATCGGCGGCCATACGGCGCCGGCGACATAGTTGCCGCTCATGCAGATGCCCAGCGCGATGCCGCGCCGGCGTGTGAACCACAGCGCCGTGTCGGCCACCAACGGCGCGAACGTTGCCGACGTGCCGAGCGCGCCGATCAGCAGGCCTTGCGCCAGCGCGAACTGCACCAGGCTGCCCGACATGCCGGCGGCGACGAAGCCGACGCTCAGGCCGAGCGTGCCCAGCAGCACCGGCGCGATCACGCCGAAGCGGTCCGACAAGCGCCCCATCAAGACACCGCCGACGCCGAAGCCGATCATCGTCAGCGTGTAGGGCAGCGACGCGTCGGCGCGCGCGACGCCGAATTCCTGCTGAATGCGCGGCAGCACCACCGTCACGGCGTACATGCCCGAGCCGCCGATCGTCATCATCAACAGCGAAGCCACCAGCCGCGCCCAGGCGTAGGGCGTTTCGCCCGCCTGCGTCGGCGTCGGTGTCGGCGCCTGAGCGTCGGGCCCCGCGGGCAAAGCGTGCGCTGGGGTGGTCCCTGCCACCGCGTTCGTATCCGCCATCGGGCCTAGACAACCATCGGCGTCACCGCGCCGTCCATCGCCAGGATCGCGCCGCTGATGTAGCTGGCGCGCGGGCTGGCGAGAAACACCACGGCCGCGGCGATTTCTTCCGGCGTGGCGATGCGCCCGAGCGGCAAGCGCGAGCGCGCCCGTTGCAGCGCTTCGTCCATGGCGATGCCCTGCGCGCGCGCGTCGGCGGCCATGCCCTCGGACAGGCGCTCGGTGAGCGTCAAACCTGGATTGACAGCGTTCACGCGCACGCCTTTCGGGGCGTAGGTCGTGGCCAGGCCGGCGGTCACGAGCATCAGCGCCGCGTTCGCCGCGCCGCCGGGCAAGTGGATGCTGCTCGCCACTTTGCCGCCCGCGCCGATGACGTTGACGACCGCGCCCGCGCCTTGCCGCGCCATGTGCTTGACCACGGCGTCCAGCATGTAGACGCAGGCGAAGTACTTGGCCTGCATCGCATCAGCCCAGGCCTGCGGCGTCAATTCGTCGGCAGGCGTGCGCCGCGCGGCACCGGCCGAATTGACGAGCACGTCGATCGGGCCTCCTGCGCGGCACGCCTGTTCGAGCGCGCCGTGCGCCTGCTCAGGATTGCCGGTGTCGGCCTGGTGGGTGGCAATGCGCGCCGCCGCGTCGGGGTGCGCGGCGCGCAACGCCGCGGCGCCGCGTTGCAGGTTCGCCGCGTCGCGCGAGACGATGGCGACACGCGCGCCTTCGGCCAGGAAGGCGTGGGCGCAGGCCAGGCCGATGCCCTTGCTGCCGCCGGTGATCAAGACATGTTTGCCAGCGAGCTGAAGATCCATCGACGCCTCTGCTTTCAGGTCCGTTTCGCGACCCGCAGTGTAGAGGTGGGCGGATTCAGTTCGGCCAGGCGAGGATGTTCGCCCCCGGTCGCTTCGCGCCCGCCCCAAGGGCCACGAAGGGGCCTCTTCGTGGCCCTTGGGGCGAGCAACCGTCTTGGGGCGGCCCGACGACGCTTGCTCAGGCCCGCATGCGCTGCACCCAACCGAGCATGGCGAAGAACATCCACCAGCTCAGCATGAACAGCAGCCAGGCGACGAACGCGACGCCGCCCGCGAACAGCATGCCCTCGGCGCTGAAGCTGAACGCCGGCTCGTAGGCGCTCCACGCTGCCTTCGCGATGTGCGGATCGCCGCGTTTCACGAGGGCGAGGATCTGGTGGATCAGGTCGGTGTCGAGCGCCTCAACGGAGGCGCGCAGGCGCTCCAGCGAACGCATCATCGTGGCAATGGCATTGCCTTCGGCCTGGAACGTCGGGTCGGCGCTCAACTGATGGTGCTCGATCAGCTTGTCGATCTTGCCCCCGTGCAGCTGTTTGGCAATTTCGCGAAACGGCGTCAGGTCCTTCGTCAGCTGGTCGAGCGCGCCGCCCAGGCGTTGCCGGTACTGGGCGATGAACGCGGGCACGCAGCCGGCGAGCAGAAACGTGGCGAGCAGGACGAAGCGATCGAATATTCCACGCAGCAGTTCCATGGCAGAGGGCTTTCCGGGCAACGAGACAGGGGAAATCGCGCATGGGCCATTGCGGCCGCGCGGCGCGATGCGAATCATCGGCCAAGCCGGCGCCGACCGGGCGCGCCGAGCAGGCGCCAGCTGACCACGGGACCGGCGCGAATGTGGCCTATTTCTCGGCCCGGTCGTTAGGAGCCTGTTCGGACTTTGGGTCGGGCCCGTTGGGCTCCTGGCGCAAACATGGCGCGATGTTTGCGCTACGCTTGCCGACCGGCTCGGCCCGTCTCGCGGCCCGTAACGCGGCCCATACCGATTTGCAAGGAGCTTTTCCAATGATCAAACTTTCGGTGAACGGCAAGCAGCATTCGGTGGACGCCGACC
>JANOLA010000526.1:0-3742 GCA_031419535.1 Burkholderiales bacterium
CCACGCGCACCTGTCGGACCGCGAGCTCGACGTGCTGCGCCGCATCGTCGGCGGGCAACGCCTGACGCAGATCGCCCAGGACCTGCACCTGTCGGTGAAGACGGTGAGCACGCACAAGACGCGCATCCAGGAAAAGCTCAGTCTGCCGAACTTGGCGGCGCTGGTGCGCTACGGACTGGAAAACGAGCTCGACAGGGGCAGCCCCACTTCGGGCTTCGGGCCTGCGTAGTTCTCCCTTGGAGGGGTCGCTGTCTGTGGCGTTTCGCGAGCCAGGTTAAATCGGTCGGCGCCTGCACCAGGTGCTTGCATGCCACATGCCCCTCGGGGCCCTCAGCGGCTCCTGCCGTTGGCCAAGTGCGCCTCGAACCAGGAGCACGCCAGATGCGCCAGCGTGTCGAGCGCGCCCGGCTCTTTGAAACCTCGGCTCGCGCTGGGAACGACTTCCAGACGCCGTGTGCACATCAGCTGCGCCAGCAGAGCGCGGTTCAGCGCCAGCAATTCGAGGTCGTAGCCGCCCACGATCAGCAGCGTCGCCGCCTGCACCAGCCGCGACACCGTGCTGGCCAGGTCGGGCTTGCCGCCGCGCGCCACCAGCGCGCTCACCCGTCCCGGCCGGCGCGCCGCGACGCGCAGCGCCGCCGCCGCGGCAGCGCCGGTGGCCAGCACGCCCACCCGCAAGTTCGCCAGCGACGGCCGGGTGGCGATCCAGTCGAGCATTTCGTCGATGCGCTCAGCCGGCCCGACGGCGACGCGGCCTCGCCCTTCGGTGGCGGCGTTTTCGAGCGCGTCGGAGCGCAGCGTGGCGAGGCCGCGTGCCTGAAGCACCGCCGCAAGCTGGCGTTCGCGCGCCGCCACCCGGCGCGGCGCGCGCGCGTCGACGATCAGCACCAGCGCCAGTGCGTTCTCGGGCAGCACCAGTTCGCCGATGCGTCCGGCACGCGTCACGCTCAAGGTATCGCTCTGCACCACACGCGCCTCCATTGCGGCTCGCTCCACTTCCGTTCGCACCGTGGCGTTCGAGACGCCGCGCTGCAAGCCGACAGAGCCCTGCCCCACCAACTGGCCCAGCCCTGGGGGCTCAGAACTCGGCCGATTCCGCCCCCGGCATCGCGCCCTCGCCCGGCGCCCGCTTCGGCTTGGGCGCATTGGCAATCAGGCAGTCGACGCTCAGGACCAGGCTCGCGATCGACCCCGCGTTTTGTAACGCCAAACGCGTCACTTTGGCCGGATCGATGACCGCTATTTGTAACAAATCGCCGTACGCACGAATCGCGGCGTCGTAGCCGAAGGCCTTGTCAGGCGACTCGTCCACCTTGGCCAGCACCACCGAAGCCTCCAACCCGGCGTTGCCGACGATGCGGCGCAGCGCCTCCCCCAGCGCGCGCTCGATGTCCACGCCGCACCGGATCTCGTCGCGCGCGGCTTCGTGAAAGATGAGTTGCTTGGCGGCCATGCTTTCACCTGCGGAATGTGACCGCCTCAATCCTCATCCAGCCACGCGCGCCGGCAGTTGCGTTTGCTCAATCGTCGCGCGAATCGGCGCCGCACCCGCTTCGGCACCGCCCTCAGTGCAGGTCAACCGGACCTCGGCACGTGGCCCCTAACTAGGGCCACAGCCGGGCGCGCGAATGGGCACTCGGAGGCGCGTCGCGCAGCGTGTTGCAGTCACTGACGGTGCCGGTGCTGATGGCGCACTGACGCGAGCCGCTCAGGCTTGATTGAGCCTCGTCCCCACGAGTCTCGTACTATGAGCCTCGTGCCACAACCGATCCCGGGCCCCACCGAAAAGGCGTCGCCGCAGCCCCGTGCGCCACGGCACTGGTTCGCGCGGCTCGGTGATCGGGGCGTGCGTGCGCTGTGGTTCAGTGCGGGGTCGATCGCGATCCTGCTGGCGATCATCGGCGTGTTCGTGCCGCTGATGCCGACCGTGCCCTTCCTGCTGCTCGCGGCGATGTGTTTTTCGCGCAGTTGCCGGCGTTGCGAACGCTGGATGTTGAACCACCCGCGCTTCGGCCCGCCGCTGCGCGATTGGCGCGAGCACCACGCCGTGTCGCTCGGCGTGAAGCGCTTCGCGACGCTGATGATGGCGATCAGCTCATTCGGGGCCTGGTGGGTGCTGGAGTCGCCTTGGCGTTGGCTGCCTGCCACGGTGTGCGCCGCGGTGGCGTGGTGGTTGTGGAGCCTGCCGACGCGCCAGCCAACACGCACCACCGTGCGTTGACGCGAAATTCTTCCCGCGGTTCGTGGCCGATAAGCGGGTCGCGGTTTTGCATGAACTGGGCGTCGAGCTCGGCCCAGTCTTGTTCCGTCAGCAAGCGCTGGGCCAGCGGCAGATCGAGCCGTTCGAGCCGATCGAGCCGAGCCCGAATCGCGACGCCGCCTGCGCTGGCGCCGCGGCCTGTTCACGGGTTCGTTGGCGGTCGATGCGACGTTGGGAAGGTGCCGGTACGGCGCCCGGCACTGCTCCCAGACGCGAATTTCGCGCGCCGCCTCATAGCCGTCGAGCACCGGCGTCTGGCAGTCCATCGAGACGATGTCGTAGCATGCGCGCCGCACCGCGTCCACGGCTTCACGGCCGTCGCTCAGTCGTAAACTGGCGCCGCCCGTGTCGAGCTGCGCAGTGCCCGATTCCCCGACGAACTCCCGACGCGCGCATGATTGCCCAAGCCCGTGCCGCCCGATTTGACCGGCGACATGTTCTCCACGTGTAGAGGTTCGCATGCCGCTGAACAGCTTCTTGACCCGCCTGATCTGGTGGTGCGTCTCGCCGCTCGCGCTGTTCGCGGCGTACTTGGCATTCAACTACGTGCGCCACGAGCACGAGGAACACGACGTGCACGCGCAGCAGCTGGCGCAAACGCTCGCCGACGCGATCGACCACGACCTGGGTTCGCGTGTCGCCGCGCTGCGCATCCTGGCCGCGTCGCCGATGGCCGACGACGTCTCGCGCTGGCCCGGCCTGTACCAGGAGGCACAGCGCTTTGTGCAGAGTTTCGGCAGCCACGTCGTGTTCGCGGGGTTGGACCGGCGCATGCTCTTCACGACGCGCCTGCCGCTGGGCACCGCTTTGCCCGAATTGCCGTGGCCCCAGGGCCGCTCCGCGTTGCAAGACGCGGTGCAGACCTTGGCGCCGGCGGTCAGCGACATCTCCCGCGACCCGATCGACGGCGCTGCGGGCGATGCGCTGGTGGGCGTCGCGGTGCCCGGGGTGCGCGACGGCAGGGCCGCGTTCGTGATGGAAACGACGATCGCGCTGCGCGAGTTCCAGAAATTCATCGACCAGCTGGACCACGACCCGAACTGGCGCATCAGCCTGCTCGACAGCACCGGCGCGACGATCGTGCGCAGCGCGGCGCCGGAGCCACCGGCCCCCGCCAGCGCCGCCACCGATTCGGCGCGGCGCTTCAGTGCGCGGTCGGCGGCGGCGCCATGGTCGGTGCAGCTTGAAATTCCGCGTTCCGTGTACCTGGCGCCGCTGATCGAGGCGACGGCAACGCTCGCGGCCGCAGTGATCAGTGTGACCTTGGTCGGCGTGCTCGGCGGCACGTTTGCGGCGCGACGCCTGGGCCGATCGGTGCGCTCGCTCGCGCAGACGCCGGCGCCGGGCGATGCGCCGCCCGACATCGCCGAATTCGCCGCGGTGCGCCGCTTGCTCGACGCGTCGATCGAAAGCCGCAACCAGGCCGAAGCGGCGCTGCTCAGTTCGCACGCCGAGCTGCAACGCCTGTTCGCGGCGCAAGAC
>JANOLA010000527.1:0-4481 GCA_031419535.1 Burkholderiales bacterium
GACACGCTCGACATGGGCGGGCCGATTTCGCGCACGCTCCTGGGCCGGCGCCGCGCGATCGGCCTGCTGCGCTATTACGCGGGGCTGGCGACGACGATCCAGGGCGACACGATTCCCAATTCGGCCGCCGGCGACATCTTCTGCTACACGCTGAAAGAGCCGGTCGGCGTGGTCGGCGCGATCAACCCATGGAATGGCCCGATCGGTCTGGCGATCTGGAAGCTCTGCCCCGTGCTCGCGTCGGGCTGCACCGTGGTGCTCAAACCAGCCGAGCAGGCGCCGCTGTCGCCGTTGCGCCTGGCCGAGCTGTGCATGGAAGCGGGCATCCCGGCGGGAGTCGTCAACGTCGTCGCGGGATTCGGCGACGCCGGCGCGGCGCTCGCCGCGCACCCGGGCGTGGACAAGATCGCGTTCACCGGCAGCACCGAGGTCGGCCAGAAGATCGTTCGCGCCGCGGCCGGCAACATGAAACGCATGTCGATGGAGCTCGGCGGCAAGTCGCCCGACATCGTGTTCGCCGACGCCGACCTCGAAGCCGCGATCCCCGGCGCGGCAATGGGCGTATTCCAGAACTCGGGGCAGATCTGCTCGGCCGGCACGCGGCTGTTCGTGCAGCGCCCCATCTACGAAGAGTTCGTGCAGCGCGTCGCGGCGTACGCCAAGACCTTGCGCGTGGGCGACCCGCTGAATCGCGAAACTCAGCTCGGCCCCGTGGTCAGCGCCGAGCAGCTGGACCGTGTCACCGGTTACCTGGCGCTCGGCAAGGAACAGGGCGCACGTACTCTCTCCGGGGGCGAACGCATCACGACGGGCGACCTGGCGCGCGGCTATTACGTCGCACCGACCGTGTTTGCCGACGTGCGCGACGACATGCGCATCGCGCGCGAAGAAATTTTCGGGCCCGTGATCTCGGCGCTGCCGTTCGACACGCTGGAAGAGGTGATCCCGCGCGCCAACGATTCGAGCTACGGCCTGGGCAGCGGCGTGTGGAGCAGAAACGTGAACACGATCCACCGCGTCGCGAAGGGCCTGCGCACCGGAACGGTGTGGGCCAACTGCTACCAGGTGATGGACCCGGCGATTCCGTTCGGCGGCTACAAGATGAGCGGCTTCGGCCGCGAATCTGGCCAGGAGCACATGCAGGAGTACTTGCAGACCAAGGCAGTGGTGCTCAAGCTCGACTGAAGGGCACCTCGCGAGCACCCCGGCATGAACTTCCTGTGGCCTCAGTCGCTGTGGTTGATGCTGGCGCTGCCCCTGCTGCCGGTGCTTTACCTCTGGCTGCTGCGCCGGCGCGGCAAGGCGGCGCTGCGCTACAGCCACCTGGACATGGTTCGCGCAGCGTCGGGCCGCCAGTGGCGGCGGCACGTGCCACCCGCCCTGCTCCTGCTGGCGTGTTCGCTGCTGGTGTTGGCGCTGGCTCGCCCCACGGCGGCGGTGACGCTGCCGTGGGCCAGGACGACGATCATGCTCGCGATGGACGTGTCGCGCAGCATGCGCGTGACCGACGTCAAGCCGAGCCGCCTGGAGGCCGCGCAGGAGGCGGCGAAGATGTTCCTGCGCGAACTGCCCAGAAACATCGACGTCGGCCTCGTCACCTTCGCCGGCAGCACCCAGGTGGCCCAGCAGGCGACGCTGGACCGCGCCGCGCTCGTCAGCGCCATCGACGCCTTCCAGATGCAGATCGGCACGGCCGTGGGCAACGCCATCGTGATGTGCCTGTCGGAGCTGTTTCCGGACCACGGCATCGACCTGGAAGGCATGACCTTCGGCCCCAGGCCCAAGGCGCGCAGCCGGGACGAGAACGCAAAGGCGGCACCCAAGCAGATCACCCCCGTGGCGCCGGGCTCCTACGATGCCGCTGCGATCATTCTGCTGAGCGACGGCCGCCGCACCACCGGCATCGACACCCTGCAAGCCGCGAAGATGGCCGCCGACCGGGGCGTGCGCATCTACGTGGTGGGCCTGGGCACCCCCGACGGCCATGCCGGCGCGGACGAGGGCATGGCCATCTACCTGAAGCTGGACGAACCGACCCTGCGCGAGGTGGCGCGCCTGACCGGCGGCGAGTATCACCACGCCGGCACGGCCGAGATGCTGCGCAGCGTCTACCAGGACCTCGGCTCGCGCCTGCAGGTGCAGACGCGCGAAACCGAACTCACGGCCGCGCTGTCATTGGCGGCGGCGGTCCTGGTGGTGGCAGCGGCGTCCTTATCGGTGCTTTGGTTTGCGGGCATCGCCTGACCGCCGGTCGCGCGCCGGTCAGCCACAGAGCAGACAACCTACGGGAGGCGTGACTGGGTATTGCACTGCAGGCGCGAGTAGCCGGCGAGTCGATTGCCGTCGGCTTCGTGCAGTGTGGGGAACTGAAGGATGTCTGCTGCCGGGCTCGCCGAGTTGTGCTGCTGACCCCTTGCTGACGCTTGGACGCCGAGGCGCAATGTTGGCTGAGCAGCGAAAGCAGCCGGTCACCCCTGGGCTGTGTAGGCGCACCGGGCCGAAAAATTGAGTGCTGGTCAGCGGCCGTTCGTATGCGCCGGCAATCGGCCATGAGCGGCCATCGGTCACACGGCGACGAAGCGGTCGTTCGTGGATACCTGGGCGCAACGCGACCGGATCCATGACCGCCTTCTGCGCCATGCCGTGACGATGAACACCTGCGGCCACTCCTACCGCCTCAATGACACGCGCAAGGCCGGGATCGCCCGTTCCCCCGACGACAACGCATCTCAACCGCGTGGGGAGATTTGAACGACCATGGGTGAGAAGATTCGGTGGCCCTTTACGCACCTATGCCCTGCTCACACTGCAAACTTGCTGTATCAACCCACGGCCTTCGGGGCGACTCCATTACGGGGCGCTGCGCGCAAAGCACGCGGGTACCCCGACCGAACGAAGGCCGGGTCTCCATGGCTGCCATGCTGGCATGTCAAAATGAATTGCATGGAGAGAGCTTTTCTGACCCGTCCGCCAACGACGGGGGAACTGGCGCTGCTGAAAAAGTTCCTGGCGACGTATCGCGATGGAACTGGCGGCAACCGCGAGAGTGATGGAAGCTCACGTGCCGACTCCAGGCAGATCGAGCGCTGCTTCGCGGAGTTGCTGCACGGTCGAACGACCGAGAGCAAGGCGTTCTACGACTTTGTTGTGGAGTCCAACGAGAGCGGCGGGATCGCGGTCCGTGGTGCGTCGATCAAGTCGAAGCAAGCAGCCAAGCTGCGGGACTACGCGAAGCAGAAGGCGACCATGCGCGCGTACCTGGAACTCTCCAACTCCAGCGCGAAGGACTGGGCACTTTGCAAGGACAGCGGGTTGACCGAGGAAGACTTCGCGGCGCACAAGCACCCCGCCAAGTTCGGCGAAGTCATACTGACGCGCCAACAACAGGAACGGCAAATCAGCGAACACGCGTACATCGCCGGCCAGCCCAACAAGGTTTTTGTGTCAAAGGACTGCGTCTTCATATCGGTGCTGTACTCAGCAGAGGTGAAGGGCGAGCGAAGCTGGTTGGTCTCGACGTTCCTTGTCCAGTTGCCCAAGCCGGCCACCTGGGTCTTTGCGGGCAAGGCGCTCGTCGGCAAGGACGCAGACGGGGCGAATCTCTACGATTGGTACGCGCTCTCTGGCAGCCAGTTCAAGTACTACCCGAAGCTGACTTCACGGCTCAACGGCACCGAGCTTTTCGAGGTGCCCAAGCCGACCGTCGAGACGCTGCGGGCCAAGGCTTCGCGCCTGTTCGGCGACTAGGGTTCGCTGGACGTCTCAGCCTTTGACCCAGAGCACTTCCATGCGTGCCGCCTGCTTCTCCACCTTCGGCGGCTTGACCTTGACGGTCTTCCAGCCACCACGCAGGCGCTTGTCGTAGATCGAGTTCTCGTAGCCCGAAATCACCACAGGCCCAGGATGGCTGGACAGGACGTCGAGCATCTCCAGATGCTCATCGACGCTCATCTCGTTCGCGTACATCTTCTGCGTGCGCGTCTCCATGAGGTACGGCGGATCCGCATAGATCAACGTGTCCTCTGTGGCGAAGCGCCGCATTACCTCGACGGCGGGCCGGTTTTCGATCTCAGCGTCCTTTAGGCGGATCGCCAGCTCGGCCAGCTCGGCAGGAACGCGTTGCCAGCGCACGGACATGCCGCGTGCCGGTTGCTTGGAACCGCGGTTCTTCCAGCCCGTTTTCTTGGCGAGGTCCGACGCGTGTGCCTGCCAGATGCGCGTGACGAAGCGGCGCGCATCCTCCAGATTGTCGCCAGTCAGGACATGGCTCGAGTCGTACTCGTCGCGGCTCCAAGGGGTGGCTTCCAGGGCAAACAGCAAGTCGTCCGTCCGATCCCGAAGAACCCTGAAGAAGTTGACCACGAGGCTGTTCATGTCGTTGATCAGCTCGTGCGGGCTGACGGGCTTCGAGAAGAAGACCGCGCCGGAGCCGAAGTACGGCTCGACGTAGTGGTAGTGCGCGCCGAACTGGTTGACGATGT
>JANOLA010000528.1:0-11205 GCA_031419535.1 Burkholderiales bacterium
ATCGCTGCGCGCAGGTGGTGATGCAGACGTGGGGTGGCTCGTTTCCCGCGAACAGCGCCGATCTGGCCACGCTGCCGGGAATCGGCCGCTCCACGGCCGCGGCGATCGCCGCGTTTTGCTTCGGCGAACGCGTCGCGATCCTCGACGGCAATGTGAAGCGCGTGCTGACGCGGGCCTTCGGTTTCGCCGCGGACCTCTCGGCGCAGCGCAACGAGACCGACCTGTGGGCACTCGCGGAGTCGCTCTTGCCGCGCACCGGCATCGAGTCTTACAGCCAAGGCTTGATGGACCTGGGCGCGACGCTGTGCACCACGCGCAACCCGGCCTGCGAGTCGTGTCCGGTGCGCGCCGACTGCGTGGCCGCGACCACGCAAACGCAGCACGACTATCCCGTCAAGTCCAAACGCTTGCGCCGCGGCACACGCGAGCATGTCTGGTTGCTGCTGTTCTGGCGCGGCCTGGTGTGGCTCGAGCGGCGCCCCGATCGCGGGGTGTGGGCGGGGCTTTGGAGCCTGCCCGAATTCGAGTCGACGCCGATCTTCGATCAGGCCAGTTCAGAGTGGCCGGGTCGAGCCGAATGGCTGCCGAGCTTCGTTCACGTGCTGACGCATCTGGACTGGACGCTGCACCCGGTGCGCTGGACGATTCCGGCGCGAACCGGGGCGCTGCGAGTGGCAAAGGTCGTCAAGGCGTGGCCGAGCGGCCGGTGGTTCGGCGCCGACGAGGCGCTTGCGCTCGGCCTGCCCGCGCCGCTGCGGAAATTGCTGGGCAACTGAGCAAGCGTCGCCGGACCGCCCCAAGGCGGTTGCTCGCCATGGGCCACGAAGGGGCCCCTGCGGTGCCCTGGGGGGCGGGCGCGAAGCGACCGGGGGCCGACATACAGCAGGGCTACGGAGGAATGCATGGCGCTGGGGCCGATGGCCGCGCGCCTACTTCAGGACCTCTTTGCTGCGCAGGAATTCGTCCACCACTTTCAAGCGGACCGACGGGTCGCTGAGCTCCATCAACTTCTGCTTCGCGCCCAGCGGAATCGGCAGGATTTCGCACCAGCGGTTGGCCACCCAGCCGGCGTTGTCCAGCTCATACGGTTGCAGAAACGGGCTCGCATCCTGCGCTTCGAGCGTCACGATCGCATTCGCCAGGGCCTGCACCGAGTCGCGCAGGCCGCGGCCTGGGCGCATCACCGCGTCGTCGGGCAGGGCCTTGCACTGCCCGACCCACAGGCCGTCTTCGCGCTGTTGCGAAGACTCGATCGCAAAGCGGCTCGTGCCTCGGCAACGCACGTTCAGAATGCCGGGCTGCGCACCGTCGACGTCGAGCAGCCGAGCGAGCACGCCGGTCGATTCGAACTCGACGCGCACCTTGCCGCCGCGCACTTCCGCGCCTTTGCGCAGCGCGACCACGCCAAACGGGCGCTGTTCGCGCAAGCACTCGGCCATCAGGTCGAGGTAGCGCGCCTCGAACACTTTCAGGCTGAGCAAGCCCCCTGGGAACAGCACCGCCTGAAGCGGGAACAGCGGTAACGCTGAGAGTTGCGACGGTGGGCTCATCGTGGTGGACGGCGGCTGCTTCGCCGGTGGGTACGCCAGAGGTGGCCGCCGAGAAGGGTGCGGTGCTCGGTGGGGCGACGTTCAGTCGCGAGCGTCGAGCTCGCGATGACGAATCAAGGTGGACACCCGGCCGCCGAAGCGATACGCCAGCGTTTCCACGAAATACACCGAACGATGCTGGCCGCCGGTGCAGCCGATCGCGATCGTCAGGTAGCTGCGCTGGTCGTCCTCGAACGAGGGCAGCCAGTGCGAAATGAAGGCGTCGATCTGCGCCATCATCTCGTTGACCTCGGGTTGCAAGCGCAGATAGTCGGCCACCGCTTGGTCGCGCCCCGTCATCGGCCTCAATTCGCGGATGTAATGCGGATTGGGCAGGATGCGCACGTCGAACACGAAGTCGGCGTCGAGCGGCACCCCATGCTTGAACGCAAAACTCTGGAACACGAGCGTCAGGCGGCTCGCGTCGGCGCGCACCAGGTCGCGCACCCAAACGCGCAACTGGGTCGGGCGCAGCTGGCTCGTGTCGAGCACCGTCGAGGTCTCGCGCAGTTCGGCGAGCAGTTCGCGTTCGAGTTCGATGGAATCGATCAGCGCTCGCCGGCCGTCGGGCAATGCGTCTTCCTTGCGCCGGTTGGGCACCTGGTCGGCGCGCTGGTCCGACAGCGGGTGTGGCCGGCGAGTCTCGGAAAATCGCCGCACCAAGGCGTCGGTGCTGGCGTCGAGAAACAAGGCGCGAATCGAAACGCCCTCGCGGCGCAGTTGCTCCATCAGCGGCAGCAGGTGCGGCAGCGAACCGGCGCTGCGCACGTCCATCGCGATCGCGACGCGGCGCCGCGAGCGTTCGTGTTCCAGGCGCAGGAACTCGCGCAGCAGCTCGGGCGGCAGGTTGTCGACGCAGAAAAACCCGGCGTCTTCCAGTGCATGCAGCGCGACCGATTTACCCGAGCCCGAAATGCCCGTGACCAGCACAACTTCGCGCGGCTCGGAGGGTTCGGTGCGATCGACTCGATCGGCATCTTCGCCGTGCGCAACGTGGCCGCTCATGCTCGCGCCGCTTTCGCGAACGGATTTCGGCCGAGTCGTCATGGTCGGCTCTTCTTGCGCACAGGCGCCGAGTTCGGGGTCGCGGTGGCGGCGGGGGTGGCGGCCAGGGTAGCGAGCGCGAGCATCTCCTGGGCGTGCGCCAGGCTTGTGCTCGACAGCTTTTCGCCGCCGAGCATGCGTGCCACTTCCGCGACGCGCGCTTCGCCGGCCACGGGCTCGACCTCGCTGCGCACGCCGCCCGACACGGCGCGCTTGGAGACAACGAAGTGGTGGTCGGCGCAGGCCGCGACCTGCGGCAAGTGCGTCACCGCCAGCACCTGGCGGTCGCGGCCGAGTTGCTTCATCAGCTTGCCCACGGTCTCGGCCACCGCGCCACCGACCCCGGCGTCGATTTCGTCGAAGATCAATGTGGCCGCGGTGCCAAGACGACTGGTCGTTACCGCGACGCTCAACGCGACGCGCGACAACTCGCCGCCCGAAGCCACCCTGGCCAGCGGTTTGGGGGCGGTGCCGGCGTGCCCGCTGACCAGCAATTCGGCCGCTTCCATGCCGTACGACTGCGGCGCGGCCGCTTCCACCAATATGACGTCGAAGCGCCCGCCTTTCATGCCGAGCTGCTGCAGCGTTTGTGTCACCGCCGTCGCCAGGCGCGGTGCTGCTGCGCGCCGCGCCGCCGACGCACGGCGGGCCAGCAGTTCGTAGGCCTTGCGCGACTCGTCCACCGACGCGCTCAGCTGCTGCACATCGGTGGCCGCTTCCAGCGCGCGCAGTTCGCCTTGCCATTGCTCCAGCAACGCCGGCAATTCGGCGGGCGTGCGCCGGAAGCGCCGCGCCAGGCCGATCCAGGTGGCCATGCGTTCGTCAAGCGACTGCAGGCGCTGCGGCTCGAGGTCGGTGTGGTTCAGGTAAGCGCTGAGCGTGCGCGAGGCATCCTCTAACTGCACCTGGGCGCCGCGCAATACGTCGATCGCCTCTGTCAGCCGCGCATCGAACGCCGCGACACCGACCAGGCTGTCCAGCGCACGGCTGGTTGCGCTTGCCGCATCGGCATCGCCTTCGGATACGAGATCGAGCGCGGTGCGCACGCCGGCCAGCAAGGACTGCGCGTTCGACAGCTTGCGGTGCTCCGCCTCCAGCTCGCTCCATTCGTCGGCGCCAGGTCGAAGCTTGTCGATCTCGCCGATCTGCCACACCAGCCGTTCGCGCTCGCGCTCGAGTTCCGCCTGCTTGCCGCGAGCGCTGTCCAGCGCGTCGACGGCCGCGCGCCAGGCGCTCCACGCCTGCGCAAGCGGCTGCGCGTCGATGCCGCCATAGGCGTCGAGCAAGGCGCGCACTGCGGCCGGGCGCGTCAGGCTTTGCCACGCGTGCTGGCCGTGGATGTCGACCAGCCAGTCGGCCGCCTCGCGAAGCTGGGTCAGCGTCGCGCTGCTGCCGTTGATCCAGGCGCGGCTCTTGCCTTGCGCGTCGATGGTCCGGCGCAGCAGCAAGGTCTCGCCCCGCTCGAACCCGGCATCGTCGAGCCAGGCCTTGATGTCCGCGGGCGTGTCGAACTCGGCGCCGATCTCGCAGCGCGCCGCGCCCTCGCGCACCACGCCGGCGTCGCCGCGGCTGCCGAGCGCGAGCTGCAGCGCATCCACCAGGATCGACTTGCCCGCGCCGGTTTCGCCGGTCAGCACCGAAAAGCCCGCGTCGAATTCGACTTCGAGCGAATGCACGATCACGAAGTCGCGCAGGGAAAGGCGGCGCAGCATCTCAATGCCCGCCCGGCCGCCCGAAGGGCATTGAGCGCCCCCTCGGGGGGCAGCGAACGCAGTGAACTTGGGGGTCCCGTTTCATCAGCTCACCCCCGCGTTCCAGCGCAGCTTGCGGCGCAAGGTGGCGAAGTAGCTCCAGCCGCGCGGATGCAGGAAACGCACCTGGTCGGGCGAACGTCGCACGCTGACGCGGTCGCCGTGCATCAGGCTGGCGGTGGCCTGCATGTCGAAGCTCACGCTCGCGTCGCGCCCGGCGACGACTTCGATGCTGATCTGCACCGTGTCGGGCAAAACGATCGTTCGGTTCGACAGTTCGTGCGGCGCGATCGGCACCAGCACCCATGCCGCGACGCCGGGGTGCAGGATCGGGCCCCCGGCCGACATTGCATACGCGGTCGAGCCCGTGGGCGAGCCGACGATCAAACCATCGGCGCGAAAGTTCGCCACGAATTCCGGGCCGATGTCGACCTTCAGCTCCACCATGCTCGACGTCGCACCGCGGCTCACCACCACATCATTCAGCGCGAACGCCTCGAACACCACCCGGTCGTCGCGCGACACGCTGCCTTCGATCATCGTGCGGTGCTCTTCCTCGTAGTCGCCGGCGATCATCGGCGCCAGTACCTGCGCGTAGTGGTCGCCGTCGATGTCGGTGATGAAGCCCAGACGCCCCTGGTTGATGCCCACCAGCGGCGTGCCGTGGTGCGCCAATTGGCGCGCAATGCCCAGCATCGTGCCGTCACCGCCGACCACCACCGCGAGATCGCATTCGCGGCCGAGTTGCTCGGCGGTGAGCGAGCCGTGGTCGAGCATGCCCGCGTTTTGCGCCGTCTGCTGCTCGAGCGAGACCTCCAGACCTTGGCGCAGCAGAAACTGCGCCACCTCTTCCAGGTTGCCGCGAATCCCCGGAGCTTGGTACTTGCCCACGAGTGCGGCGTGTCGGAAGCGGGACGGCATGCGCGGAATTACACCACAGCGCCCCGTGCGGGCCAGGCGAAAAAGTCACGCGGCCTACAATGAAAAAATGCTCGACGATCGCGCGAAGACGCTGCTCAAAGCGCTGGTGGAACGCTACATCGCCGACGGCCAGCCGGTGGGCTCGCGCACGCTGTCGCGCGCCAGCGGCCTGGAGCTTTCGCCCGCGACCATCCGCAACGTGATGTCGGACCTGGAAGACCTGGGCCTGATTGCGAGCCCGCACACCAGCTCCGGGCGCATTCCCACCGCGCGCGGTTATCGCCTGTTTGTCGACACCATGCTCACCGCGCAGGCCTTGCAGTTCGGCAGCGCCACGTCTCCGGAGCCGCAACTGGCGCACGACCAGCCGCAGCGCGTGATCGCGAATGCGGCGCAACTGCTGTCCAGCTTGTCCAACTTCGTCGGCGTGATCACCGCGCCGCGCAAGGCGAGCGTGTTCCACCACATCGAGTTCATGCGGCTGTCGGAGCGGCGCGTGCTGGTGATCCTTGTCGCGCCGGACGGCGACGTGCAAAACCGCGTCATCTTCACCGCCACCGACTACACGCAGACGCAGCTGATCGAAGCAAGCAACTACCTCACCGCGCACTACGCCGGCCGCACCCTCGAAGAAGTACGCGAGCGCCTGAAGACCGAGATCGACGCACTGCGCGGCGAAATCGCCGTGCTGATGCAGGCCGCGGTGCAAGCCGGCAGCGAGGCCATGGCCGACAGCCAGGAGCAGGTGGTGATCTCGGGCGAGCGCAACCTGCTCGCGGTGCAGGACTTTTCGGGCGACCTCGGCTCGCTGCGCAAGTTGTTCGACCTGTTCGAGCAGAAGACGCAATTGATGCGCCTGTTAGAGGTGAGCAGCCGCGCTGACGGCGTGCGCATCTACATCGGCGGCGAAAGCCACGTGGTGCCGTACGAAGAGCTGTCGATCGTGTCGGCGCCCTATGAAGTCGACGGCCGCATCGTCGGCACGCTTGGCGTGATCGGTCCGACGCGAATGGCCTACGACCGCATGATCCAGATCGTCGACATCACGTCGCGCCTGGTCAGCAACGCCTTGAGCCAGAAATAGCGCGCGCAGCGCTGCTGCCTACAATGGCCGCGGGTACGGGCCGTTAGCTCAGTTGGTCAGAGCAGAGGACTCATAATCCTTTGGTCGCTGGTTCGAGCCCAGCACGGCCTACCAGTATTCATGCGGCTTTCAGAGGCGTTTTCCTCTGAATGTCACGTTTCGATGTTCTTCATGTAGCCACCATGTAGCCACCGGTACGTCGCATGGTGCCTTCCAGAATCGGCAATCCCGGTACGTTCAATGACGCCGACATCACAACTCGCGCGGCGACTCGCTCGCGCGATTGCACCGGTCTCAACAGCAAGCCACGCTTGGAGAATTCTTTTGCTGTTGCTCATCGTGGTGGTGAGCTACCTCGCGCTGACGCCCGTACCGTCGCCGAGCATCGATTTCGGTTGGGACAAGCTGAACCATGTGCTGGCCTTCAGTGCGCTGGGATTCTCGGCATCTCTGAGTTGTCCGGGGTCGCGTCGCCTGCGCCTTCTCCTGCTTTTCATGCTGTTCGGGTATGGCGGCCTGATTGAAGTCTTGCAGCAGTTCGTGCCAGGCCGGGCCTGCGAGTGGGACGACCCGGTTGCCGATTCGGTGGGCATCGTCTTGGGTGCACTCATAGGCGCCGGCGCGGTTCGGACCGTCTCAAACAGGGTGACTCCGATCTGAGCCAACTCGCTCACTTGGCGAGCCATCGTCCAGTCGTGCTCCTGGCAGGACTGCAATCCACTTCTCGCCCCACACGATGGGTGCTCGGTCATGCTGGCACTGGCCACTGGCCACTGGTCGCGCCGCGTAACATGGCAACGATGACGAATCCCATTGACGCTACCTCGCCCGACGCCATCAAGCAAGACCGCCTGTGGCGCGACAACGGCTGGACAGCGCGCGTGATCAAGAACAACGACGACGACGGCTGGGCGGTGGAGATGATCAAAGACGGCGAACCCGAACCCGCGCTCGTCGGTCCGTGGACGATGGGGCGCGACAAGAAGAACCCCAAGCCGTTGGACAGCGCGGCGTTCAACACCTTGGTGAAAACCCCCGCTGAGGTCGTGCGCCGGCATGAACAGCACGTGCACGCGACGCACCACAAGGAGGTCAGCGGGGTCGTGGCGTCTGGCGCGCGCGTCAGCGTCACGCTGGACATCGTCGCCGACGAGGACGGCCCGCACGCTCTGCTCGCCGCGCATGATGCTGCCGGCGACCGGCTCACGCAGGTGCGCGTCGCGGCAGATTTCAAGCTCAACGCAAGCAGCGCGCAGGCCTGGATCGACACCGATTTCGCGCGCCCTGCGGGCGGGGCGCGCGAAGACTGACGCAGGTCGGCTTGCGCGCGAAGCGCTCAAGCGCCGAAGCGCGACATCAGCGCAAATACGAATACGCCGCCGTTCTGCCGCGCCTGCAATTGCGCGGCCATCACGTTCGCTGCGTCGAAAGCGGTATCGGCGTCGTTCGCCTCGACCATGAGCACGGCATCGTCTTGCGCTGGCGAAGCCGCTGCCGACAAGGGCGCGGACAGGGCAACGTCGGTGCGCAGCAGTGAAGCGCGCAAGACGTGATCGCGCGCGACCAGCGCCTGGCATCGCGCCGCGATTCCCTCGAGTGCCTCCACCTTGACGACGAACAGCGCGAGCGCGCCACCTTCAGCCGGGCCAACGTCGACGATCAACTCGCCCACGCGGCGCTGCGTATCGCGCATGCGCTTGAAGTTGCGCTGCGACCAGTCGGTCTGCTTCGCAAACGCCTGTTGGTAGGCTGCGCTGCGAAAGGTCTGCACGCTGTCGGTGTCGTACAGCGCCAGGTAGGGGCGCGGGCAACTGACGATGCAGCGAAAGCGTCGCGCGCGACGAAACCCGGGAATGGCCATGCGCTCCCGCATGTGCTCCCGGTCGTACCAGCGGTTGAAGTCGAGTTCGTACGCCGGGTCGACGTCGGTCCAGATTGACAGCTGGCCGGCGGCTACGGGGGGAACACTGCTCATGAGATGGCGCCGTCGGTGCACTGAAGTGGGCCACCAGTCTGCCGCATCGCTGGCGCTTCGTCCAACAAGAAATAAGCGCTGCGAGCCATCGGGTCTGCTTATGGGTGCATCGGGCGGCCCGGCCCCCACAATTGCCATCATCTGAGCTTTCCCGAAGTGCCCCGATGCAACTCGAGCCACTGAAGCACATCGACGCCGGCGTCCTGAACGTCGCCTACTTCGAGGCCGGGCCTGGCGACGGCACGCCGGTTCTTTTGATGCACGGCTTCCCGTATGACGTGCATGCATACGCCGAGGTCGCGCCAAGACTCGCCGCCCGAGGCTGTCGGGTGATCGTTCCGTACCTGCGCGGCTTCGGGCCCACGAGGTTTCTCGACAACAGCACGCCGCGCTCAGGCGAGCAGGCTGCGCTCGGCGCCGACTTGCTCGCGTTGCTGGACGCACTCGCGATACCGCGCGCCGTGCTCGCCGGCTACGACTGGGGCGGGCGCGCCGCGTGTGTCGTCGCTGCACTGTGGCCGCAGCGCTGCGCCGCTTTGCTCTCGTTCAACAGCTACAACATCCAGGACATCGCGCAAGCGATGCGCCCGGATACGCCTGACAACGAGCACCGCCTCTGGTACCAGTACTACTTTCACAGCGAACGCGGCCGCGCAGGGCTGGCGAAGGACAGACGCGCCGTCTGCAAGCTTCTCTGGAAGCTCTGGTCGCCGACGTGGCGCTTCGACGATCCGACCTTCGAGCGCACCGCGCGGGCGTTCGACAACCCGGATTTCGTCGACGTCGTGATCCATTCGTACCGGCACCGCTTCGGTCTGGTCGCGGGTGACCCGGCGTTGGCGCGGATCGAGCAGCGCCTCGCGCAGCAGCCTTGCATTGGCGTGCCGACGATCAGTTTCGACGGCGCCGACGACGGCGTTCGCCCACCGGCCGCAGCGGCGCAGCACGCGAGCCGCTTTACGGGGCCACGCTCGCATCGACGGGTGCCCGCAGTAGGCCACAACATGCCGCAAGAAGTGCCACGCGTCTTCGCGGATGCCGTCGTCGAACTCGTGCGGCGCGGGTAGACGCGGGTGGGCAGGCAAGCGCCTCTTCGTTCGTTCGGCGCGCGGCCGGTCTCTAAAGCACCTCTGCGTCCCGCATCATTCCCAGGCGATCCGATGTGTCGTCGTCAGCGGGTCAAGCCGCGCACTGACCCGCTGCGCGAGCGCCACGCGCGCGGCATCAAGCACGCCGCTCAGGCGCACCGTGATCAGCTGCCCGTGCACCGCGTGCACGCCGATCTCGACCTTGATCGCCGCACCGGGCGGGGCCAGGTCGGCGAGCATGCGGCTCACCGCGCGCTGCGTTGCGTCCAGGCGCAGCGCGGGCTTGAACACCTTGCCCACGGCAGTGAGCGGAATTGCATCGGTGAAGTAGACCTGCACCGGAACCGCGGCGCGCTCGGGGGTGCGGTCGCGCACGAATTCGATCAACTCGCCGCTGTCGACCTTCGCTCCCGCCTTGAGCTGCACAAAGGCCACCGGCAATTCGCCGGCATACGCATCGGGTTCGCCGACCACGGCCGCCAGCGCCACGGCGGGGTGCTGGAAGAACACTTCTTCGATGGCGAGCGGGTCGATGTTGTGGCCGCCGCGGATGATGAGGTCCTTCGCGCGGCCGGTGATCCAAAGGTAGCCGTCGTCGTCGAGCCGCCCCAGGTCGCCTGAATTGACCCAGCCCGGCTCGACGAATGCGCCGCGGTTGTGCGCGTCGCTCAGGTAGCCCGAGAACACGCCGGGACCGGCCATCGCGACGACACCGATCTCATTGCTGGCGCAGTCGGCGAGCCAGCGCCCGTCGTCGTTGACCTTGACGATGCGCACCCGGCTGTACGGCACCGCGTGGCCCACCGATCCCAGGCGCACCGGGCGGTCGATGTAGGCGATGGTGTGCACGCTGGACGTTTCCGTCATGCCGTAGACCTCGAGCACCGGCACCTTCAGCAGTTCGCCGCACGCTTTGCCGACGGCCACGGGAATCGCCGAGCCGCCGCCCGATGCGCAGCAGATGCTGCTCGTGTCCGCGCTGCCCAACGGCGTCTGGATCGCCGCCCCGAGCACCGTGGGCACGCCGCCGAAGACGGCGGGCTTGTAGCGCTCAACCAGCCGCCACACGTTGCGAATGGCGTTCGGCTCGCGCCAGCCCGCGGGCGCCAGCACCACCAGCGTGTTGCCTGAGGCGAGCGTCGCCAGGCCTTGCGTGAGCGCACCGCCCACATGGAACAGCGGCAGCCCGAACAGCAGGTTGTGGCCGCTTCCAAAGGGCAGCATCAGCCCGATCACCCAGGCCTGGTAGACCTGGTTCGCGTGCGTGTGGCGCACCAGCTTGGGCGTGCCCGTCGTTCCGCCGGTGTGAAAGTAGCCGGCGGTGTCGCTCGCCTGGATGCGGCGCATGCTCGTGAGCCGGTCGGCGGGAAAACGGCCCGCCTCCGCGTCGAAGTGATAGACGCCTTTGTGGTAGATCCCATTCGCCTCGTCGGCCGGCCCATTCACGATGACGATGGCCTGAAGCTGAGGCAACTGGGCCTTGATCTGCTGCACCTTGTCCCAGATGTCGGAGCCGGGCACCGGCCCGAGCGCCACCAGCACCTTGGTGCCCGCAGCACGCAGGATCTCCGCGATCTGCGTTGCCGACAGCAGCGGGTTCACCGGATTGGCAATGCCCGCGGCCTGCGCGCCGAACAGCGCGAAGAACGCCTGCGGCACGAGCGGCAACAGCAGGCTGACCACATCGTTAGTGCCCACGCCCAGGTGATGGAACAGGTTGGCCGCTTGCGTGACCCGCGCGATGAACTGGGCG
>JANOLA010000529.1:0-1978 GCA_031419535.1 Burkholderiales bacterium
CTCGAGCTTGTAGGTGGCCATCAGCCACGGCCAGTAGGTGGTGTTGGCGGCGCTCGAGATCAGGATCGACTTGCCCTTCAGGTCTTCCATCTTGTTCACCACACCGGGGTGGCCGATCAGCACCTGCGGGTCTTTCTGGAACGCCGCGGCCACCGTCACCGCGTTGATGCCCTGCTCCCAGCTCTTGAAGGTTTGCGTGTCGTAGCCCATCACGCAGTCGGTCTGGCCGGCGGCCATGAGTTGCATGATGTTGACCTGCGGCCCGCCCATGCGGATCGTCACGTCGAGGCCTTCCTTTTTGTAGAGACCGGTCGCGACGGCCTGGTAGAAGCCGCCGTGCTCGGCCTGCGCGTACCAGTTGGTCGTGTAGCTGAATTTCTCCTGGGCGCTGGCCGCGGCGGCAAGGCCGAGGCCGGCAATCAGAGTCGTCAGGGTGCGATGCTTGGTGGGCATGGAAACTCCAGAGTGAAGTGGGGGCGGTCGGATCCGCCCATTACGCCCGATTCCGGGCCTGCGCGGCAATTCGGTGATGCCCTGATGTCCGCGCATCAGACTCGCTTCGCCCGCGCCTTGGCGGGCACCTTGTTGACCGGCAGGTACGCGGTGGCCTCGACTTCGATCAAGATGTCCGCAGTGGGCAGCATCGCGCTCACCTCCACCACGGTGGAGGCCGGCGGCTCGCCGGTAAAGAACAACTTGCGCACCCGGCTGTAGTGCGGAAAGTGATCCAGGCAACGAAAGTACTGCACGAGCTTGAACACGTCGCCCATCTCACCGCCCGCGGCCTGCACGGTGGCGCGGATGCGCTCTAACACGAACCAGCTTTGCGCCAGGATCGGGCCTTCCTTGATGTCGGTCGAGAACTCGCCGGTCTCGCCGAGCAGCTTGCGCGCGTCGGCGGGGATGTCGGCGTAACCCTTGACGATGGTACTCGTGGCCGGGTCCACCGCGATCACGCCCGACAAGAACACCAGGTCGCCGGCGCGGCGCCACGCCGAATAGCGCGCCAGGGGTTGTGCAATGCCTGCCATCCGTCTGCTCCGGTTCAATTCAAATCGACGCCAGCTCGCGCCGCACGCGGGCGAGAAAGCCCTCGCGCTCGGCCAACGTCACATGGTTCATGTTGTAGAGCTGCAGCCACTTCATGCGGCAGCCTTTCGCGTACAAAGGCCTCAAGCCTCGCATGAAAAGGCTGCGCCCGGGGTTGCCGATCAGGGTCAACCACCACCAGGGTGAACCCGAAGTGGTGATGCCGACGAAGCGCCGGATGTTGCGCAGCTCGCCGCCGATCGTGCGCTGCTTCGCCACCGCGACGCGAAACGTCACGCCTGGCAGCCAGACGCGCTCGAGCCAGCCTTTCAGCATGGCCGGCGGGCCGTAGAACCAGGTCGGGTAGATGACGATCCAACCCTCGGCCCAGCGCAGTGCGTCCACGTGCTCGGCGACGCCTTCGATGTTGTGCTGCGTCGCGTTCAAGTAGGTGGCTTTTTCGGCTGCGCTGAACACCGGGTTGAAGCCCTGCGCGTAGAGGTCGATTTCGCGCAGCTCGTGGCCGGCGGCAGCGAGCGTTTCGCGCGCCGCGTCGCGCAGCGCCGCGCCGTAGCTTGCGGGGTCGGGGTGGCTGAACACGAGCAGCAACTTCATGGGGCGGGGTTCATGAGCATGCGCTCGTCCCAAGCGCGCGACTTGCCCGGGTTCATCAGGCCCAATGGGTCGGCCAATCGCTTGAACGCGAGCTGCGCTTCGTCCACCTGCTTCATTCCGCCGTCTTCGAGCACCCAGGTGTGCGGGTCGAAGTTCCAGCAGCCGTCGCGCTCGAAGCTCGCCATGATGTCGCGCAGTTGTGCTTCGTCGAAGTACTGCACCAGCGGCAGTGCAAACGCCACCAGCGCGCCGCCGGCGCGGCTGAATTCATGGTGCATGTAGACCTCGTCGCCGAAGCGCTGCATTTGCGCGCGCACCAGGTCGGCGCTGAGCG
>JANOLA010000530.1:0-2504 GCA_031419535.1 Burkholderiales bacterium
GCGCCTTCAAGCGGTGCGCGGTGATGCCCAGCTGCTCCGCGGCGTCGGCTGCGCGCTCGGCCGTCTTCCACAAGATGGAAGCGCAGCCTTCGGGCGAGATCACCGAATAGACCGAGAACTGCAGCATCAGCACCTGGTCGCCGACGCTGATCGCCAGTGCGCCGCCCGAACCGCCCTCGCCGATGATGGTCGCGATGATCGGCACCTCGAGTTGCGACATCTCCAAGATGTTGCGGCCGATCGCTTCGCTTTGGCCGCGCTCCTCGGCGCCCACCCCGGGATAGGCGCCCGGCGTGTCGACGAACGTGAACACCGGCAGGCCAAATTTTTCGGCGAGCTTCATCAGGCGCAGTGCCTTGCGGTAGCCCTCGGGGCGCGACATGCCGAAGTTGCGCAGGCCGCGTTCCTTCGTGTCCCGGCCCTTTTGGTGGCCCAGCACGACACAGGCCTGGCCGTTGAAGCGCGCCAGCCCACCGACGATGGACTGGTCGTCGGCGTAAGACCGGTCGCCGTGCAGCTCGAGGAAATCGGTGAAGATTTCGGCGATGTAGTCCAGCGTGTACGGGCGCTGCGCATGGCGCGCGATCTGCGTCACCTGCCACGGCGTCAGGTTCGCGTACAGGTCTTTCGTGAGCTGCTGGCTCTTCTTGCTCAGGCGATCGATCTCTTCCGAGATGTCCACCGCCGACTCGCTTTGCACATAGCGCAGCTCGTCGATCTTCGACTCGAGTTCGGCAACGGGCTGCTCGAATTCGAGGAAATGTCGTTTGCTCATGGGGAAGTCTCCGCGCCACGCGCTGCGGGCATAGGCCTGGGAACCGCTCTCGGGCTGATTCAGATCAGTATTCAACCGGCAAGGGGTCGAGGCTGCGCCAAATGTACCATGTGGCCACCGAGCGAAATGGGGCCCACGCGTCGCCAACTTCACGCGCTTCGGCCCTCGAAACGGGCTCGCCGCTGAAGTAGTTGAGGCTGATCCCCTTGAGCAGGCCCACGTCGTCCAGCGGCAGGACGTTCGGCCGCATCAGGTGGAAGATGAGGAACATCTCTGCCGTCCAGCGGCCGATGCCGCGGATCGCGACGAGCTCGTCGATGATGGCTTCGTCTTCCATGCGCTGCCACTGATCGAAGTGAACCGCGCCCGACTCGAAGTGCTGCGCCAGGTCGCACAGGTATTCGACCTTGCGCGCCGACAAGCCCGCTGCACGGATCTTCTGCACACCGAGTTGCAGCACGCTGGCCGGCAGCAAACCGGCCGAAGCGCCTTCCATCAGCGCCGTGAAACGGTCCCACACGGTCTGCGCGGCCTTCACCGATATCTGCTGCCCGACGATGGAGCGCGCCAGCGTGGTGAATGCGTCGCCGCGGCTTTGCAACCGGCCATCGCCGAACTTCGGGATCAGTTTGCGCATCACGCGGTCGCGCTTGGCCAGATGCTTGCAGGCCTCGTCCCAATACTGCGGTTGCGCAATCGTTGTCAAGTGACGCTCCGGGTCAAGCCCGCACCCAGGTCGTGCCCTGAGGCGAGTCTTTCAAGACGATGCCCTGCGCGGCCAGCTCCTTGCGAATTCGATCGGCGGCGGCATAGTCCGCGGCGTTCCTGGCGGCGAGGCGTTCGGCGATGGCTTGAGCGATGGCCAATTCATCCAGGCTGCCGCTGCCCAATTGCAGATAGCTGCGTGCTGGCTGTTGCAGCAGGCCGAGCGTTGCGCCGAGGTTTCGCAGCAGGGCGGCGTCGCGCGCCGAGCGCGTCTTGTTGACCTCGCTCGCCAGCTCGAACAACACGGCAATCGCACCGGGCGTGTTGAAGTCATCGTCCATTGCGACGCGAAACGCGGCGGCGCGCGGCTCGCTCCAGTCGAGCGGTGAATCGGCAGCCGCCACGCCGTCCAGCGCCGTGTACAAGCGCCGCAGCGAGTTGCGCGCGTCGTCCAGATTCGTGTCGCTGAAATTGAACGGGCTTCGGTAATGGGTGCGCACCATGAAGAAGCGCACCGTCTCGCCGTCGTAGCGCTTGAGAACGTCACGGATCGTGAAGAAGTTTCCCAGCGACTTCGACATCTTCTCGTTGTCGACATTCAGGAAACCGTTGTGCACCCAGTAATTGACGAACGGACCGGGCGTCGCACCTTCGCTTTGCGCGATTTCGTTTTCGTGGTGCGGGAACTGCAAGTCCATGCCGCCGCCGTGAATGTCGAAATGCAAACCCAGCGTCGCGCGGCACATCGCTGAACACTCGATGTGCCAGCCCGGGCGGCCCTTGCCGTAGGGGCTGTCCCACTTCGCGTCATCGGGCTCATCGTCTTTCGCGGATTTCCAGAGCACGAAGTCGAGAGGATCGTCCTTGCCGTCTTGGACGGCGACGCGCTCGGTGTGGCCCGCCCCACGCACGAACCGCGCGCCACGGAACACGTGCCGCAGATGCTGGCGATGATCGGCACGCTCGAAGCCAAGGGCCTGGCCTACCGCGCCTCGAACGGCGACGTGAACTACTCGGTGCGCAA
>JANOLA010000531.1:0-4699 GCA_031419535.1 Burkholderiales bacterium
CGGCTTCCTTCAGACTCGCAGTCGCCCGCGAAACCCTTGCCGTTCGGCTAACTCTTCCCCTTGCCGGGTGAGTAGAGGACTTGCACCTCCAAGTGGGTGCGCCCTGCCGGGCGCACCAACGAAAAGGCCGCCCGAAGGCGGCCTTTGTTGCGGATGGATTGGCAATCAGAATGAGTGACGCAAGCCAGCCTCGTAGCCCTTGGACTTGCCTCCAGCCGTCGGCGCAGCTGTGATCGCGGTGCCGCCAGCGACGGAAAACGTTGCCCGGCCCTTGTTAGAGATGCTCGAGTACGTCCCGTACAGCGCCGTGCGAGGAGAGAGGTTGTAGATGTAGCCGAGCGCGATCTGTGACGCGTCATCCTGCGATTCATCCAACGTGGCACTCTGATTTGTATTGTTCTTCGTATCGGTCTTCACCCACGCGGCGCGGATTTCACCTTGCCCCATGACGACATTGGCACCCAGCAGAATGCGCGACTCCTTGGCTTCACGCGAACCAGCATTCGCATTGGCAGCCAGATCAGCCTTGTCGTTATTGAGCTGCGCCATCAGCGTCGCCGGTCCGACCTTGTACGAACCCGCGATGTTGAAGACCTTTGCCTTCAGCGTTCCCGCCGCGTCCAGATTGGTGTTGCCAACCGCGAGGGCAACGTTGATCGGGCCCGCGCCAAAGCCGATTCGGCCGCCGCTGTACTTGCCCGCCGCGCCTTCGCCTGGCGCCACCATCACCTCACCATACACACCACCCAGAGCGGGGAGGTGATAGCCGAGGCTGTTGTTCGTACGTACGTAGCTGGAACCAGGCGCACGTGCGACGTTCAGCGACGATCCCAATCCATTCGTGCCGAACGGATCGAAGATGGTGGTGTTCCAGAACGACGGCGAGTACTCGCGACCGAGGCGGACTTCACCGAACTTGCCGGCCAAGCCGACGGTCGAACGGCGATTGAACAAGGCTGCACCGTTGCTGTTGGCAGGGGCGGTCCCGAGGCTGTTGCCGCCCCCGGCCGTTCCAATATCGTTGCTCATGCCGGCTTCCAAATGGAACTTGGCGCTCAGCCCGCCGCCGAGGTCTTCAACGCCGCGAAAGCCAAATCGGTTACTGTTCAGCGCATTGCTGTTCATCGACTTGCGAGCGTCGCTGCCGTCGTTCTTCACGTTTGCCAGGCTCAAATCAACGACACCGAAAACCGTCACCGACGACTGCGCCGATGCGGCACCGACAAAAGCGCCCAGCACAGCCAGGGCGAGTAGGGATTTTTTCATTGCAACTATCTCCTAGGTTGAATAAGAGGTCCTGATCGCAAAAGGCTTGCCCGGTGGGCTGATCAGGCCGAACCCCCTCAGCGGAAGTTGGGGGCTATTGCACCAGACGGCCGGGCGGATTGCCAAGAATTCAGGGCGAAAAGTCTGGCCTTTGTTGTCTGAGCACAACGACGGGCCTGTGCCTTGATTCAGGATCAAACGCTTCGCTCGGGGTATGTACCGATGCGATTTCAAGTCCGTGCAATGCGTTATCGTAGACCACAGTACGGTGGCGGAACTCGACCGTAGCGGAGGTCATGGACTCTTTTCTGGTTGCTCTCGACAACGCCCTGCGCACGCTGTCCGGTGCAAGCCACGCGTCTCGCCCGTGCCCGGCGCCGCCGGCACCGAGCCCCGCTCTCGACGCTTCGCAGCGCCGGCTCAGCGGCGCGTTGATGCGCGTGAACCAAGTCGGCGAAGTTTGTGCTCAGGCCTTGTACAACGCTCAGGCCTTAACCACCAAGAACGCCACCCTCAGGCACCAATTCGAAGCGGCCGCACGGGAAGAGTCGGATCACTTGGCATGGACCGAGCAACGCCTGCGCGAGCTCGGCACGCATACGAGCCTGCTCAATCCGCTGTGGTACGCCGGCGCCTTCGGCATCGGCCTGCTGGCGGGGCGAGCCGGGGATGCGATCAGCCTGGGCTTCGTGATGGAAACCGAGCGCCAGGTCGAACAGCATCTCGAGCGGCATCTGGACCGATTGCCGCCGGGCGATACCGCGTCGCGCGCCATCGTGCGTCAAATGCAGTCCGATGAAGCCCGGCATGCGGCTCAGGCGCAGTCCGCTGGCGGTGCGGACCTGCCGGGTCCTGTGCGCGTAGCGATGCGGATGGCGGCGAGCGTGATGACGCGCACCGCGCACTACATTTGATTCAGGCCGGGACGAGCTCGAAGCTCGTCGTGATTTCTGCGGTCTTGCCCAGCATGATGCTCGCCGAACAGTATTTTTCGTGCGAGAGCTTGATGGCTCGTTCCACCGCGGCCTCAGTCAAGCCCTGCCCACTCACCGTGAAATGCATCTTGATCCGGGTGAAGACCTTCGGGTCCGTTGTCGCCCGATCCGACGTGACCGCGACCCGGCACGACCTCACGTCGTGTCGCCCACGCTGCAAGATCAGGACAACGTCGTAAACCGTGCACCCAGCCGTACCTGCAAGCACGGTTTCCATGGGCCGAGGTGCGAGATTGCGCCCGCCGCCGTCCGGCGCACCATCCATCGTCAGGACATGACCACTGCCTGTCTCAGCAATCAAACTCATGCCCATTGCCGGCACCCAATTGACCGTGCATTCCATCGCACCTCCGAACTGGCTTCAATCAGCGCCTATTGTGCAGCTCGTCACAAATGAACACCTGGGACGAACGGATCTCACCGCCTTGTTATTGCGGCGCAGCATGTGTGAGGCTAAACTTAACAACATTGGGGCGCTGAATGCTGGATGCAGCGTTACGTGAGGCCCCGAAGATTGTCTCCTCCACCTCCTCCATTGGTGGATTCAGCCCAAGACAGTAATGCCTTGGGCTGTTTTTATGGGCGGCGTTTATTGGCTGCGGAACTGCGATCGATGTGCCGACGTATGATCCGCGCCCACCCGGCCAGCGGGTCTTCGGAGGCAGCAACTTGGTCCAGTCTCGCAGGCCGCGCAAGCAGCCGGTCAAGCTCGGTGCGGGCCTTTCGCTCGCTGACTACTTGCAGAAAATTCTGACCGCGAAGGTCTACGACGTCGCCGTCGAGACTGCGCTCGAGCCAGCGAAGAATCTGTCACGCCGTCTGGGTCACCATGTCCTGCTAAAGCGCGAGGACCAGCAACCGGTTTTCAGTTTCAAGCTGCGCGGCGCCTACAACCGCATGGCTCACCTCGGCGCGGATCAACTGCGCAGCGGTGTGGTTTGCGCGTCGGCGGGCAATCATGCCCAGGGGGTGGCGCTCGCGGCAAAGCGGCTCGGCTGCCGCGCGGTCGTGGTGATGCCGGTCACGACGCCGAAAGTCAAGATCGATGCCGTGCGTGCGCTTGGCGCCGAGGTCTCGCTTTACGGCGACAGCTACTCGGACGCATTCGTCCACGCCAAGGAAGTCGAGGCGCAACAAGGCCTGACGTTCGTGCACCCCTTCGACGACCCCGACGTGATCGCAGGGCAAGGGACGATCGGCATGGAAATCCTGCGCCAGCACCACGGTCCGATCGACGCCGCGTTCGTTGCCATCGGCGGTGGCGGGTTGGTGTCGGGCGTGGCGGCTTACATCAAGTCGGTGCGCCCGGAAATTCGAGTCGTGGGCGTGCAGATGACCGACTCCGACGCCATGCTGCGTTCTGTCAAGGCTGGCAAACGCGTGACCTTGAGCGATGTCGGTCTGTTTTCCGACGGCACTGCGGTCAAGTTGGTGGGAGAAGAGACTTTTCGCTTGACCCGCGCGCTCGTCGACGAGTTCGTGACCGTCGACGCCGACGCTGTGTGCGCAGCAATCAAAGACGTGTTTCAGGACACACGCAGCATTCTCGAACCCGCCGGCGCGATGGCTGTGGCCGCGATCAAACAGTACTCGCATCGCCAAGCGCGCAAGGGCCAGACCCTGGTGGCAATCACCACCGGCGCCAACATGAACTTCGACAGCCTGCGTTTCGTCGCCGAGCGCGCCGAGGTCGGCGAGGAGCGCGAGTTGTTGTTCGCCGTGACGATTCCCGAGGAACGCGGCAGTTTCAAGCGGTTTTGCGAACTGATCGGCCCGCGCTCTGTCACCGAATTCAACTATCGGATTTCGGATGAAACGCAGGCTCATGTGTTCGTCGGCATTGCGACGACCAAACGCGATGAATCGGACAAGTTGGAACGCAACTTTGTGCGCCACGGCTTCGCGACGCTCAACCTGACGAATGACGAGCTTGCCAAGCAGCATCTCAGGCACATGGTGGGAGGGCGAAGCGCTCTCGCGCAGGACGAACGCTTGTATCGCTTCATCTTTCCCGAGCGGCCCGGCGCGCTGATGCGCTTCTTGTCGAGCATGCACATCGGCTGGAACATCAGTCTTTTCCACTACCGCAACCAGGGCGCGGATCGCGGCCAGATCCTCGTGGGGATCCAGGTTCCGCGCGCCGACAAGACAGCGTTCCGTGATTTCCTGCGAAGCCTCGCCTACCCCTGCACCGATGAGACCGACAACCCGGTCTACCATCTGTTCCTTCGCTGATTCGCGGACCAGGTGCGCCGAACTCAATCGCGCCTGGTATCCATACCGTTGTTGCGTTGAATCACCCCCATGTCGGTCAACCGTTCCATCATTTCTCCCACCAACAATGTGCTGTTGGAACAGGCCCTGCGCGAAAAGCTCAGGCGCCGCGCCGATGCTGCAGGCAGCCTCGGTGAGCTCGAGCCCTTGGCGGTACGGCTTGG
>JANOLA010000532.1:0-5130 GCA_031419535.1 Burkholderiales bacterium
CCGCTTGCGACGCGTCGCCGGTGCGCTGCCACTGCGCTTCGCGCCAGGTCGGTGCCGCGGCGCGCGGCAGGTAGTCCATGCGAGCCGTGATCACGCGCAGCGTTCCCGGCACCAGCTCCGCGGGCCGCGCGCGCTTCAAGCCGTGGCACTGCATGTAGGCCATGCGGCCATGGCAGCCCGCCTCCAGCCAACGCCTCAGGCCCGGTTCGGCATCGGACCGGTCGACATCGGCCACGCCGATCTGGGAGAATCCCAGCGCCGCGGCCCAGCCGCGCAACCGCGCCAACAGGTGATTCCCGTCGAGCACACCGCCCTCACCGCCCTCACCGCGCATCAGCGTCATGCGTCGATTCTAGGAAGCCGCGACCTGGTCTGGGCCAGCGAGGCCGATTGCGCCGCCAGTGCGCGCGCGCTGGCCCACCACGAGGCGCTGCGCAACGCCTTCATCGAACTGCGTGGTCCGCTCGGCGCGGGCAAGACGACCTTCGTGCGCCACTTGCTTCGGGCACTGGGCGTGGTGGGGCGGGTGAAGAGCCCGAGCTACGCCGTCGTCGAGCCTCATGAAGCGGCCACGCCGAGCGGCGCCCTGCACATCTGGCACTTCGATTTTTTCCGCTTCAAGGATCCGAACGAATGGGAAGACGCAGGCTTTCGCGATCTGTTCGCAGCCGAAGGGCTGAAGCTCGCCGAATGGCCGGAAAAGGCGTTAGGCGTATTACCCAGGCCTGACCTGCGGATCGACATCGCGCCGCTCGAGAACGACTCGCGCCATGCGCGCGTTTGCGCCCTTACGCCGCGCGGTCTGGAGCTGCTGAAATGAAACTGGAATTCCTCGACTGGCGTCAAGCCTGCGGCGAGGCGCTGGCTGCTTTCGGCCCTTTGCTGTCGTTCGCCGCTGCGCGCATGCGTGGCTCCGCGCGAGGGCAGGTGGCCGGGGCTTCGAGCGAAACCGTTTGTCCGCGCACACCCGGCCCACCAGCGACCGTTCCCCAGGGCGGTGGCGGCGCCCCCGTTCTCCGGCCCACGCTCGCGGGGCGCCACCGCAGCCCACAACGGACAGCCGCGTCAACACCGACCAAGCGCGGCAACGACCAGGACACCGCGAATGGGGCCTGCGCCCGGGGGCACCACCACCGCCCTGCTGCCACCGACGGTGGCCGGCCACGAGTAGGCGCACCACCAGTTTGTTGGGGCAGGTGGCTCGGGGTATGGGCGGAGGCCCCATTCGCGGTGTCCTGGCTGCTTGCGCGCTTGGCTGGTGTTGATGGCGCTGTGGGTCGTGGGCCACATCGGGTGCCCCGCGAGCGTGGGCCGGAGAACGTACCCCGGGCCACCTGCCCGCGCGCGGAGGTTGCAGTGCGTGCGCATCGGTGGACGTCAGCTTTGGGCCGAAAGCGGCCCGTTACGCCGCATCGGCGTTTCGTGGATCGCGTGTCGCGCGAAGCGCGGTGGAGCAACTGCCATGACGGCACCCACTGATCGCCACGCGGCGCCGGCGAGCGGCGGCAATTCCGGAATGCGCCGTCGCGGCGCTCTGCAGGCGCTGGGCGGCCTGGTGCTCAGCCTGGGCGCGCGCGACATCGCCTGGGGCGCGAGCATCATCGCGGTGCGCGTCTGGCCGGCGCTGGACTATTCGCGCATCACGATCGAGTCTGACGCGCCGCTCACCGAAAAGCACTTCCTGCTGCAGGACCCGACGCGCCTGGTGATCGACGTCGACGGCCTGGAGCTGAGCGCCGGCCTGCGCGAACTGGTGGGCAAGATCGCCGCCGACGACCCCTACATCGCCGGGCTGCGTGTCGGCCAGTTTCAGCCCAAGGTCGTGCGCCTGGTGATCGACCTGAAGCAGGCCATTTCGCCGCAGCTGTTCACGCTGGCGCCGATTGCCGCGTACCGGCACCGCCTCGTGTTCGATCTCTACCCGGCGCAGGAGCGCGACCCGCTGCTCGCCTTGATTCGCGACAAAGAATTGGCGGAGCAGCGGGCTGCCAAGGAAGTGGGCGACGCGATCGGCGAAATGACTGCGCGGATGAACGCACAAGGGGGTGCGTTAGGCAGTGCGCCGGGACATGCGCAAGGGACTGGGCCAGCCAGCGGAGCAATGGGTGGGCAAGGCGCCACACGGCCAGCGGCACCAGGCGCATCGGCACCGGGCGCGGACCCAACGGCGTCCGCAGCGTCGGGTGCACACACCCCACTCACCGCGCCGGCCGTGGTCGGGCCGCGCACGCTTGCCGGCTCGAGCAAGAGCCGCATCGACCGCCTGGTGGTCGTCGCCATCGACCCCGGGCACGGTGGCGAAGACCCGGGTGCGACGGGGCGGCGCGGCCTGCGCGAGAAAGACGTGGTGCTGGCTATCTCGCTGCAACTGCGCGACCGCATCAACGCCATCGACGGCATGCGCGCGATGCTCACGCGCGACGGCGACTACTACGTGCCGCTGCACGACCGGGTGCGCAAGGCGCGCCGGGTGCAGGCGGACCTGTTCGTCTCGGTGCACGCCGACGCCGTGGCAACGCCGAAGGCACGCGGTGCGTCGGTGTTCGCGCTCAGCACGCGCGGCGCGAGCAGCGCCACGGCGCGCTGGATGGCGGAGCGCGAAAACGGCTCCGACCTGGTGGGTGGCGTGAACACGCAGAACAAGGACCCCGGCGTCGTGCGCGCGCTGGTCGAGATGAGCACCGCCGCGCAGATCAAGGACAGCCTGAAGATCGGCAACGAGGTGCTCGGGCACATCGGCAAGGTCGGCAAGCTGCACAAGGAGCACGTCGAGCAGGCCGGCTTCGCGGTGTTGAAAGCGCCCGACATCCCGTCGATCCTGGTCGAGACGGCGTTCATCTCCAACCCCGGCGAAGAGGCGAAACTGCGCGACCCGAAGTACCAGCAGCAGCTCGTGACGGCGCTCGCCACCGGCATCAAGCGCTATTTCGCGAAGAATCCGCCGCGCTCGCGGCAGCGCACGCTGTAGCGCGGAATCGCGTCGCACCGACGGCACGCTCACCTCACGCTGCCCCACTCCCATTCACCCACTCCCACTCACAAAGGCCCCCATGCTGCACCCCCAGGCGCGCGCCTTGATCGATGCCCTTGAAGCGCGCGGCGTCCCGCCCTTTCATACGCTGAGCCCTGAGGATTCGCGGCGCCTGTACCGCGACCGGCGCCTCGTCGTGCAGCCCGACCCGCCCGAAGTGGCACAGGTGCAATCGCTCAGCGCAACGGGGCCGCAAGGCGCGATAACGCTGCGCCTGTACCGCCCCCTGCTCGGCGCCGGCGCCGCGCCGGCAAGACTGCCCGTGCTGGTCTACTTTCACGGCGGGGGCTGGGTCATCGGCGACCTCGACACGCACGACACGCTGTGCCGCGAACTCGCGAACGGCGCGGGAATTGCCGTGGTCTCGGTCGACTACCGCATGGGGCCGGAGCATCGCTTTCCGGCGGCTGTGTTTGATGCCATCGCCGCGACACGCTGGGTCCACGCGCACTCCGATGAACTCGGCCTCGACGCGAAACGCATCGCGGTCGGCGGCGACAGCGCCGGGGGCAACCTCGCCGCCGTGGTGAGCCTGGCCGCGCGCGACGCCGGCGACCTGCCGCTCGCGTACCAGTTGCTCATCTACCCGGCCACCGACATGCGGCGCATCGCGCCCTCGCACACGCGCAACGGCCAGGGCTACCTGCTGACGCGCGACACGATGGCTTACTTCCAGGGCCACTACATCGACAACCCCGCGTTTGTGCCCGACTGGCGTGCGTCGCCGCTGCTGCACCCGAACCTGGCCAATCTGCCGCCGGCGCTGGTGCTCACCGCCGGCTACGACCCGCTGCGCGACGAAGGCATCGAATACGCGCAGGCGCTGAGCCTGGCGGGAACGCGCACGACGCACATCGGCTTCGAGCGCCAGATTCACGGCTTCATTCTGATGGGGCGGGTCATCGACGAGGCGAATGAAGCAGTCGCGATTTGCGCCGCGCAGCTCAGACGGGCCCTGGCGAATTGAATGTTGTCAATACTCGGAACGACTGCCCGACGCCAAGCTCTCAAACCTGGTCTGCGGCTTTAGAAATGTCAGCTTGACCGTGTCCGTGGGTCCGTTGCGCTGCTTGGCGATGATGATCTCGGCCACACCGGGTTCCTTGCACGCGTCCTTGGTGTAGTACTCGTCGCGGTAGATGAACATGATGACGTCGGCGTCTTGCTCGATCGCGCCCGATTCGCGCAAGTCGCTCATCATCGGGCGCTTGTCGGTGCGCGACTCGACGCTTCGGTTCAACTGCGACAGCGCCAGCACCGGGCACTTCAATTCTTTGGCGAGCGACTTCAAGCCGCGCGAAATTTCGCCGATCACGGTGGCGCGGTTTTCGTCGGAGTTGCTGCTGCTGCCGCTCATCAACTGCAGGTAGTCGATCACGATCAAGCCGAGCTGGCCGCACTGGCGCGACAGGCGCCGCGCCCGGGCGCGCAATTCGCTGGGCGTGAGCGCGCCGCTCTCGTCGATGAACATGCTGACCTTGCTCAGCTTTTCCACCGCGTCGGACAAGCGGCCCCATTCCTCGTCGCGCAACTTGCCGGTGCGCAGGTTGCTCTGGTCGATGCGGCCCAGCGACCCGACCATGCGCAACGCAAGTTGCGCAGCGCCCATTTCCATAGAAAAAATCGCCACGGGCAAGCCTTCGTTCACGGCCACGTGCTCGGCGATGTTCAACGCAAGCGCCGTCTAGCCCATCGACGGGCGCGCCGCGAGAACGAGCAGGTCGCCGGCCTGGAAGCCGGCCGTCAGGCGGTCCAAGTCGTAAAAGCCGGTGCGCACGCCGGTCACTTCCTCGGCGCCGTTTTCATGCAACTCGTTGACGCGGTCGATGAGTTGCACGACGAGCGCATCCATGGTCTGGAAGCCCTGGCGCGAGCGTGAGCCCTCTTCGCCGATGCGAAAGATCTTCGCCTCGGCTTCGTCGAGGATCTGCGACACCGGCTGGCCTTGCGGGTTGAATGCCGTGGTCGCGATCTCGTCGCTGGTGGCGACGAGCTTGCGCAGCACCGCGCGCTCGCGCACGATCTCGGCATAGCGCCGGATGTTGGCCGCGCTGATCACGCTTTGCGCGAGCGAGTTCAGGTAGGCCAGGCCACCACAC
>JANOLA010000533.1:0-3070 GCA_031419535.1 Burkholderiales bacterium
GACGCCGACGGCGGCAGCGCCGCCGCGCTCAGGCGTGGCCGAGCCGGCGCAGCCGCGCTTCGAGGGCCTCGATCCGATCGAGCAGGTCGAGCACGAGTGCCGCGCCCGCGGCGTTCAACTGCAGGTCGCGCGTCAGGCGCATCGCGGCACGCGCGCGTTGCAGGCTGGCCCCGCCGAAGCGCCAGGTGCGCGGATCGTCGCCGCTCGCGATGAGCGCGCCTTCATCGACGAGTGCCAGCAATTGTTCGGTGTCGGTGCTGCACAGCCGGCACAGATCGTCCAGCGTGAACTGAACCTCTTCCTCGACGAGGACTGCGTGGATCGCGAAAGTGTTGCTGTCGCTCATCGTCTAAGCCTCCATCGAGCGGCGTGGATCGAAGTTGCCGAAGGTCTTGGCCAGCGCGCGCCAGGCGTCCTGGGCCGCTGCCGTGTCGGCCGGCGGCAGGGCGATCGACAGCACGGCGTACAGATCGCCGGGCGCGGTGCCGGGTATGCCCTTGCCGCGCAGGCGCAGCCTGCGGCCCGCAGACGAGCCGGCAGGCACCGACAGTTCCACGCTGCCGTCGGGCGTGGGCAGGTTGACGGTGGCGCCGAGCGCGGCTTCCCACGGCGCCACCGGCAGGTCGACGTAAACGTCGTTGCCGTCGACGCGAAACTGCGGGTGCGGCGCGAATTCGACTTCGAGATACAGGTCGCCGGCCGGCGCGGCACCGTGCGCCGGGCCGCCCTGGCCGGTGAGCCGCAGGTGTTGCCCGTGGCGTATGCCCTTGGGAATGTTCACCTCGAGTTGGCGCTCGATGATTTGCACTTGGCCGTCGGCGCCGAGCTGCGGCACGCGCAGCGTGATCGTGCGCCGCGCGCCACGGTAGGCGTCGAGCAGGTCGATCTGCACCTTGGCGTGATGGTCGTTGCCGGGCCCATGGGGCGCGGCGCCGGCGCCGCGCGCGCCGCGCGGGCCCGCGCCGCGCCGCCCGAACAGCGCCTCGAAGAAATCGCTGTGGCTGAGGTCGGGCCCATTGCCGAAGTCGCGGCCGCTGAACTCGAAGCCGCTTTCCCAGCCGGGGGGCGGGGTGAAGTCCTGGCCTTTGTGGTGGCGCTTGCCGACGTCGTCGTAGGCGGCGCGCTTCTCGGGCTCACCCAGCGCTTCGTACGCTTCGGCGACTTCCTTGAAGCGCGCCTCGGCGTCGGGCTCCTTGCTCACGTCTGGGTGGAACTTGCGCGCCAGCTTGCGATAGGCGCGCTTGATTTCGTCCTGGCTCGAGGAGCGCTCGACGCCGAGCGTCGCGTAGTAGTCCTTGAATTCCATGCGGGTCCTGAGGCGTCGCGTCCCTTGTCTGCCAACACGATAAGCGCTGGCGCGGCGCCCGCGATTGAGCGAAGTCAATGCCGGTGGCGCTGTCGGCTTGGATTTACGCCGCCGCAGCAGCGCCGGTGCGCTCATCGCGCTCGATGCGGCCGTCCACCAGTTCGATGATGCGGTCGCAGCGAGCCGCCAGGCGGGGGTCATGCGTGACCACCAGGAACGACGTGTTCAGCTCGGCGTGCATGCGCCGCATCAGGGCGAAGACTTCGTCGGACGATGCGCGGTCCAGGTTGCCGGTGGGTTCATCGGCCAGCACCAGGGGTGGCTCGAGCACGAGTGCGCGGGCAATCGCCACGCGCTGCTGCATGCCGCCCGAAAGCTCGCCCGGGTGCTTGCCCATCGCGTTGCCCAACCCCACCGCCGCAAGCACGGCGCGCGCGCGCTCGCGCTGCGCTGCCGAGACGCGGCCCTCGCGCATCAATGCGGGCAGGGTCACGTTTTCCAGCGCCGTGAACGCGGGCAACAGGTGGTGGAACTGGAAGACGAAGCCGAGCGCCGTGCGGCGCCGCAGCGTGAGGTCAGCGTCGTCCAGGCCGAGCGCCTCTTGGCCCTGGATGCGATAGCTGCCGCTGCTCATGGGTTCGAGCAAGCCCACGATGTTGAGCAGCGTGCTCTTGCCCGAACCCGAAGGCCCGATCAGCGCGACAAACTCACCCGTGCCGAGCGTGAACGACACGCCGTGCAGCACCTCGGCCTGGTTCGGCTGGCCGGCGTTGTAGGTCTTGCGAACCGTGGTCAGCTCGATCAGCGGGGCAGGGGTCGCGGATGGGCGCGACGGCGCAGGGGCGACAGACAAAGCGGGAGCGGCAGGCATCATCGGGTCACTTGATTCGCGACATGCTTCAGCCACGGTTCCACCCTCACCCCAGCTCTCTCCCACAAGCGGGAGAGGCAGCAAGAGCGGCTCCCTCTCCCTCCGTATTCGGGGGAGAGGGTTGGGGTGAGGGGGCGATGCCCGGTGCGGCTGAACATGGTCACTGATCAGGGCGCAGCCCTCACATGCGGATCGCCTGCGCCGGGTCGAGCGCGGCGGCGCGCCGCGCCGGTGCCACGGCGGCGAGCACGCCGCACAGCGTGGCAATGCCGGCCACGCGCAGCGCCAGGGCGGGCTCGAGCGTGATCATGAACAGCGGCAGGCCGTCGGAGCCGCGCACGAAAGTCGTGAACGCCCAGATCAGCGCCACCGACAACATCACGCCGAGCACCGAGCCCAGAGCGCCGACGATCGCGCCTTGCAGCAAGAAGATGCGCAGCAACTGGCCCTGCGTCGCGCCCATCGCGCGCAGGATGCCGATCTCGCGGCGTTTTTGCACGACCGACACGACGAGCACGCTGGCGATGCCGAGCACCACGACGACCAGCACCACACCGCGGATCAGCGCGGTGCTGACCGACTGCGCGTTCAGCGCCGACACGAGTTGCGCGTTCGCCTCCTGCCAGCTCTCCACCTTGTACGGAAAACGCCGCGCCAGATCGTCGGCGAGCGTTTGCGCCTGCCACACGTCCACCAGCGCCAGGTCCAGGCTGGTGGCGCCGCCGGGCAGGCCGACGAGGCTTTGCGCGGCACGCAGCGGCACGATCACGGTGCGCCGGTTCAGCTCGCGCACACCCAGGTCGACGAGTGCCGTGATGCGCAAGGAGTCGGTGAGCGTGCCGGTGATGAGGTTCACGCGGTCGCCGACGCGCACGCCCAGGTCGGCGGCGAGT
>JANOLA010000534.1:0-2369 GCA_031419535.1 Burkholderiales bacterium
CGCAGTGGCGTCGGCTGATTCACGTCGAGCTCGTGAATATCGCGCGAGAGCTCGTGCAAGGGCAACAGTCCGCGCTGTATCGCCAGACCGAGCGCCAGCGCGATCACCGGCAGCAGCCACAGGCCGGGCTCGACCACTTGCTGCGCGATGTCCCATGCGAGTTCGTCGCGCTCCTTCACGCTCAGCAGCACCATCACCTTGCGCTCGCGGTTCGGGCCGTTCCATAACGAGAACGCGCGCCAGCGCTGCGGTGGTTCGCCGAGCAGCAAATCAGCGAAGCCTTCGCCGGTTGCGAAAGGCGGCGAGGGCGCGTCGCCGCTGCGCGTGACGAGCTGCCCGGTGGCGTCCCAAAGCATGATGCTCATCGACTGCTGATAGTCGTGACGTTTCAGATCGGGCGTCACCGATTGGCCTGCGTCGCGCCGTTCGACAAATTCGCCGTTGGATTGGCTGAGCAGAATCGAGGCCACGCTGGCCAGGTGGCCGTCGGTCAATTCATCGGCTTCGTGGATCCCGGTGCGAAAACCCACGACGATGAAGCTCGCCCACACCAGCGCCAGCGCGCCGAGCGCCCATGCCAACAAATGGCGCGCCAGCGAGCGCTTTCTCACAGCGGCTCCGGTTGCGCGGGAACGAAATAGCCGACGCCGCGCAGCGTGCGGATCACGCCTTCGCCGAGCTTGCGACGCAGGTGATGCACGTGCACCTCGATTGCATTGCTCTCGAGCGGGCTGCCCCAGTCGTACAGGCGAGCTTCGATCTGGGCACGCGACAACACCCTGGGCGAAATCTCGATCAGCGCCAACAGCAACATGTACTCGCGCGCCGAGAGCGCCATGGGTACGCCGCGAAGGCGCACCACCCGCGCGGCAGGGTCGATCTCGAGCTCGCCGTGCCTCAGGGTCGGCAGAGCGCGGCCATGCGCGCGGCGCCGCAGCGCGCGAATGCGAGCGGCGAGCTCGTTGGGGTCGAAGGGTTTGGTCACGTAGTCATCCGCGCCCTGGTCCAGGCCTGCGATGCGCGAGCTGACCTCATCGCGCGCCGTCATAATCAATACCGGCGTGGCGGCGTCGGGCAAAGCGCCATCGGGCGTGTGGCGCAGGCGCCGCAGCACTTCGGCGCCGTCGCCGTCGGCCAGTCCCAGATCGAGCAGCACGAGGTCGAACGGCTCGGCGCGCAACGCGGCCCAGGCCGAAGCCACGCCCTGGGCGACGTCAACCGCATAGCCCTGCTGGCGCAGGTGGCCACGCAGCCCCGCGGCGATACCTTCATCGTCTTCGACGACCAACACGCGCATGCCCACATTGTGCGGCGGCGCCGTGCCGGTCATCAGGACTGTTAATGTGACGATAAGGTGATCTGCCCAGCATCGGCCGAATGCAAAACCCGGCTCCCAGGCTGGCCTTGTGGGTCGCCACCGCCTCGTTGCCCCTGCTGCTGGCCTGGGATGCCAGCGCGCTCGATATGCAAATGGCGGCCTGGTTCGGCGGCCCAGCGGGTTTTCCGCTCAAGGACGATTGGCTGCTCAGCGCGGTGCTGCACGAAGGCGGGCGCCTCGCTGCTTGGGCTTGCGTGCTCGCCGCGAGCCTGATGGTGTGGTGGCCGCTGGGCGTGTTCAGGCGAATCGACATGTCACGCCGGCTGCAATTGGTGGTGAGCGCATTGGCGGCCGTCTTGGCCGTCAATGTGCTCAAGGCGTTCAGCAATACCAGCTGCCCGTGGGACCTGGCCGAGTTCGGGCGGTCAGCGCGGCATGTCTCGCATTGGGCTTGGGCCATTTTCGACGGTGGCAGCGGGCGGTGTTTTCCGGCCGGCCATGCCTCGGCGGGTTTTGCTTTCCTAGCAGGCTATTTCGCTTTTTCCGAGGCCGCCCCAAGAGCCGCGCGCGCCTGGCTGGTGGCGGCCTTGCTGGCGGGCCTCTTGTTCGGCCTTGCCCAGCAAGTGCGCGGTGCCCACTTCATGAGCCATACCTTGTGGACGGCATGGGTGTGCTGGTGCATTGCCTTGTTGGCGGACCGCTTGCGCGACGCGTACGGACCGTGGAAGGCTGCCGAGTTCGACGCCGGGGTGCGCTGAAATCTCGGTCAGCCAAACCGGTGGGCCAAGGGGCCGAATGATTGCATCGACGACTCGACCGCGGCGCCGCTTTGCGTCGACCCTGGCGGGCAAGCTCGTACTGGCAGGCATATTGTCGATTTCGTGCGTCGTGCGGGCGCTGGAACCGGCTCAGCCTGTCCCTTCTTTTGCGGAACTCGAGGCCGCAGGTGCGACGATTGGAGAGATTCGCATCCTCAATCGCGACATCTTCGATCTGGACAACCCGAAAGAAGACAACTGGCTGTTTCGCCTGGCGAACAAGCTGCACATTC
>JANOLA010000535.1:0-2399 GCA_031419535.1 Burkholderiales bacterium
CCGATCATTGTGACGGGCCCGCGCCTCACCAGCGTGCGCTGGCTCGCGGCCGAGTTCGGCACGCGCTTTGGCCGCGCGCCGCTGCTCACCGGCCAGGTAGCGCCCACCGCGTGGCTGGAAGACACGACGCAGGCGCAAGCGCTGTTCGGGCTGCCGCGCGTGCCGATCGAAACCATGATCGACTGGGTGGCAGACTGGGTGCAGCGCGGCGGGCCGAGCCTGGGCAAGCCGACGCATTTTTCGGCTCGGGATGGAAAGTACTGAGCCTGCGGCTGCCAGCGCCAGGCCTGAACCGGGCGAACCAGTGCCGATCGTCCCGCTGACGACCGCCGATCTCGCCGGTGCATTGCGGCTGTCGGCGTCCGCGAACTGGAATCAGAACGAAGCCGATTGGCGCGGCATGTTGGCGCTGGGGCTGGGCTGGGCGATCCACGCAAGAGACGCTGCCGGCACCACCCAGCTCGCCGCCTCCACCGTGGCCCTGCCCTATGGCGAATCCTTTGCCTGGGTCAGCATGGTGCTCGTGCTGCCCGAGTTTCGGCGCCGCGGCTACGCTTCGCAATTGCTGCGCCACGCGCTCTCACATTTGAAGTCGCGCGGCATGGCGGCGGTGCTCGACGCCACGCCCGCCGGCCATGCGGTGTACCGCCAGGAAGGTTTTCGCGACACCTGGGGCTTCGCGCGCTATCGCCGTGAAGCGCGTGAAGCCGCTGAATTTTCCGAGACGCTCGAAGCGCCGGCAACACGCCTGCTGCGCGACAGCGACTGGCCGGCCATCGCAGCCCTGGACGCGCCGGCCTTCGGCGCCGACCGGATGCCCTTGCTGCGCTCCCTCGCCGCGCGTTTGCCCGTCGCGGCGCGAGTCGTCGAGCAAGACGGCCGGCTGCGGGGTTTCATCCTTGGCCGCGATGGACGCGAGGCGTGCCAGATCGGGCCGCTGCTGGCCGACGACGAAAAGACCGCGCAAAGCCTGATTGGTGACGTGCTCGCCGCGCTGCCGGGGCCGGTGTTCGCCGATTTGCTCGATCGTCGAAACGCCATGTTGCCGTGGTTGCAGCAGCAGGGATTCGAGTTTCAGCGCCCGTTCACGCGCATGGTGCACGGCGCGCCGGACGCGCCCGGCGACAACGCCGAGATCGTGCTCGTTGCGGGACCCGAGCTGGGCTGATTCGATAGCAACTTTCCGTTCAGTTGCATAGGAATGGCGGTCTTGCGTCGGCCCTTTGCTGATGTTCGCCGTTCGCCGCTGCGCGCCCGCCAAGCTCCGCGCGGGGGCAGGTGACTGGGGCTTCGAGCGAAACCCGTCTGTCCGCGCAAGCTCAGCCTACCAGCGACTGTGCCCAGGGCGGCGGCGGTGCCCCCGTTCTCCGGCCCACGCTCGCGGGGCCCCACCGAGACCCGCCCCAGACAGCCGCGTCATCACCGACCAAGCGTGCGCAGAGCCAGGACACCGCGAATGGGGCCTCCGCCCGGGGGCACCACCACCGCCCTGCTGCCACCAGCGGTGGCCGGCCACGAGTCGGCCTGCCACCCAAGTGCTGGGGCAGGTGGTTCGGGGTACGGTCGGAGGCCCCATTCGCGGTGTCGTGGCTGCTCGCGCGCTTGGCTGGTGTTGATGGCACTGCGCTCCGTGGACCACAACGGGCGCCCCGCGTGCGGGGGCCGGAGAACGTACCCCGGGCCACCTGCCCTCGCGCGGAGATCGCAGTGCGCGCAGCGGCGAACGGTGAGCGGTGAACGGCAGCAACAGGCCGAAAGCGAGCGCCCTTTACTTCGTCATCTTCACCGAACGATCCAGAAACTCGTTGGTGTAAGTCGACTTCACGTCGAACGGTTTCTCGATGCCGATGTACTCGCGCACCAGTTCGTAATCAGCGGCCATGCGCGACTCGTCGTGGATGCCCAGCGCCACTTCGCGCGCGTACTTGTCGCTCATCAGCTTCTCGACCAGACCCCAGTTCTCGAGCTCGTTGTCGAACTTGAGCGCGCCGTTCGCGTCGATCAGCGCCTGCACGCAGGGGTTGGGCTCTTTCACGCACGCAGCAAACGCGCGCTGCGTGACCTTGACGAATTTGTCCACGAGCGGCCGGTTCGCCTTCAGGTACTCGGCGTTCACGATCACCGAGTTGCCGTAGGGGTTCAGGCCGGCGTCGCGCCACGCCAGGAAGCCCATGTCGTCGCCCAGTTCGCGCTCGAAGATGTGGTGGATGTTGTAGAACGACGTCGTCACGTCGATCGACTTGCTCTTCAGCGCGGCGAGCTTCGCGTTCGCGTCGATGTTGACCCAGGTCACCGACTTCGGATCGAGCTTGTTCGCCCTCGCCAGCGCCGGCCACATCACGCGCGCGCCGTCGGCAGCGGGGTTGCCGATCTTCTTGCCGCCGAAGTCTTTCACGCCG
>JANOLA010000536.1:0-8176 GCA_031419535.1 Burkholderiales bacterium
CGGACTCCAAGTCAGGGCCGAATCGCTCTTCATCTTGAGCGAATTGGCACGGCAAGGGCGCCATACTTCTAATCAACTGCGCGAACTCCATGAGCGCCTTGCGAAAACCAGGTCGAGTCAAATTCAGAAGCTGTGGATGGCAAGCATATTGGTTGACTTGTGCGTGCAAGCTGGCGCTGCAGAACTGGCACAAACCGTCCTCGAGCCCTTGCTCGCCATACGAGACACCATGCACCGCGCGGAATTCCTTCAACGGCAGGGAGTTGTGCTGCTAATGCGCCCGACGCCCGACGCCATTGCCGCCGAACGCAGCTTCGAAGACGCGATCGAAGTTGCCCGCGAACAAGGCGCCAAGTCTTTCGAGCTGCGCGCCGCGACGAGCCTGGCCACTTTGTGGCACAGCCAAGGCAAACGCAACGAAACGCGAGACCTTCTCGGCGGTGTCTACGCGTGGTTCACGGAGGGCTTCGATACGCCCGACCTTCGGCGAGCCAAGTCGCTGCTTGACGAATGGGCGAACGGGTAGTGCGAGCCAGGGCCAGACTCATCGCGGGCTACGCTGCTCACGCTGAACCGCCTGGGGCAACGCCAATGCGCCGCCTTGATCGACGCGGTCGCGCTCGGAAAACGATTGCCGCAAGCCGTGCAGGCCGTCGCGGCACCATCGCGCGCAGAAACTGGGACAGACTTCCCTATGCGTCTTTCTACGAGTTGACGTGGGAGAAAAGTTGTGTAGTGTCTCTGTGGCCGCGCGGAACGGGAGTCTGAACGATGTTCCGGGCGCCGGATAGAAAACGGCAAAGCAGTCAGACCCCAAAGCCCCCCACAGCCAAACACACCTTACAGAGGAGACCTCCCAATGAACAGGATCAGCATCACTGCCGTGGCAGTCGGAGCCTTGTGCTTCGCTGGTTCGGCATCCGCCCAGGCGTTGAAAGGCCCGATCGACGACGCCGCCCTGAGCTGGGCAGTGCCGCAATGGGGCAAGGACGACCGCGCGGGCAGTGCCAACCACACCAGGAATTCGGCCAACATCAAGCGCGCGCTGGCCACCGTCAATCAGTTCAAGTCCATCACCATCGGCAAGTACTACCACCGCGAAGCGCCGGCATTCGGTCCGCGCGGCTGGCAGATGACGATCCCGGGCACACCCACCGGCGGCCCGTTCGGCACGAACGCGCTGGTGTACCACGATGAACTGGTGACCACCGAAATCGGCCAGATCCAGACCCAGTTCGACGGTCCAGGCCATATCGGGGTGAACACCTCGAAGGGCCCGATCTTCTACAACGGCATCATCAGCTGGGATGCCTATGAGCGTGGCGCAGGCGGCCGGGTGATGGGAATGGGCCCGCTGGGTGTCGAACATGTCGGGGAGCTGGGTTTCGTCTGCCGCCTGGTGGTGCTGGATGCGGTGGCCTACAAGAAGTCCAAGGGCCAGATTTCCGCCATGGCCGAAATGCTGCCGATACCCAAGAGCACCGATTCACCGGGCATCGTCACGGCGGCCGACATGCAAGGCATGATGAAGGCGCAAAACCTCGGCGATCTGCAAGCCGGTGATTGCGTGGCATTGCATACCGGCCAGGGCAATACCTGGGGCAACGGCCGCTACAAGTCGATGAGCTCGGAGCAGCGCGCTGCCGCGCGCGCAATCTTCGCGCAAGGCGAGCCTGGCTACGGTATCAGCGCCTGCGAGTGGATGGCGTCGAAGAACATTGCGCTGATGATGGGCGACACCTCGGCGAATGACGCGCAGCCCTTCGGTGAGAAAGGTGACGGCTATGCCGTGCCCTGCCACACCGAGATGATGCCGCGCCGCGGCATCTGGAACCTGGAGAACGTGGACACCGAGTCGCTGGTCAAGGCCGGCATCAAGGAAGCTGCGTTCATCTGGGCCCCGCTGCGCATCATCGGCGCCACGGGCTCCCCGGGCAACCCGATGGTGCTGTACTGACGTTTGAGTCGGCGGTCGCGCAAGCGGCTGCCGGTTTGCGCCGGTTTTCTTGGCTGGGGCTCAACTCATGCGCCGCAACTTTGCACACCCTGGCCGCCTGAGATCGTTCGCCGTTGCTTTCGCGTTGCTGGCTGGCGCGAGCGCCGCGCTCGCCTGCGGAGAGGTGTTCAGGGGTGACATGGTGAGAGCCGAACGCGAAGTCGGCGCTACACGCGCCGGCGAAGCCGCGAGCTTGTCGGTGCTCGGCGCCGGCTGGTTTCATGCCGCCGAGATCGTGAAGCAAGGCGGCAACAGCGACAACACCAGCGTCACGCTCGAACTCGACGGCGAGCCGATCACCACAGCCTCGTTCGCCGACCTGAAGAATCCCTGGAGGGAAATCAACACGCCGTTCATCGTCGTCAAGGTCCGCAGCGTCGGGAACACGAGCACGATGACAATTTGGTATGCGCCGGAACTGATGTTCAGGTTCACGGCGGCATTGCGCATCGAGGTGCAGGAAGACGGCGTCGACAGCCTGAAGATGCGCACGGTCATGAACAAGCCCGCGCCGCACGTGCATATTGCCGGTCGGCTGATCGGCCCCACGGTGGCCTTGCCGGCATTCAAGTAAGCGGCGGCACACGCCCGAACGCGCTCGTGCGTGGCGGCTTCGTCGATCAGCTCTAGATGCGCAGGGTTGCGTCGCATTTGAGGCCGCTGGCGACAAAGCGCTCATGGTCGGAAGCGCTGGCATCGGCGACGCTGGCGCTACGATCCCAGGTTGCGCCGCGGTTCAACGCGCCGCAAATCCGCAGGAAGCCGCATGAACCCTGAACAAGTCAAGCCCGAAAGCATCGCCGCTCAGGCCCTGGGTTGGGTCGACGAGAAGACGCGTGCGATCACGCCGCCGATCCATGTGTCGAGCACCTACTTGCGCGACACCGACAACCAGTACCGCTCGGGGCGCATTTACGCGCGCGCCGACAACCCGGCGTTTGACCAGGCCGAGGCGGTGATCGCGCGGCTCGAAAGCGGTGCGCAGGGTTTGCTGTTCGCTTCGGGAATGGCTGCCGCCACCGCGGTGTTCCAGGCGCTCGCGCCGGGGGACCATGTGGTCGCGCCCAAGGTGATGTACTGGTCGCTGCGCAACTGGCTGATGAATTTCGCGACGCAGTGGGGCTTGCAAGTCGAGCTCGTCGACATGTCCGACCCGAGCGCGGTGCGCGCCGCCATCCGCCCCGGCAAAACGCGCCTGGTCTGGGTGGAAACGCCGGCCAATCCGCTGTGGAGCATCACCGACATCGCCGCGATGGCCGCGCTGTGCCGCGCTGCCGGCGCGCGCCTGGCGGTGGACTCCACCGTCGCCACGCCGGTGTTCACGCAGCCGTTGCTGCTCGGCGCCGACATCGTGATGCACGCCGGCACGAAGTACCTGAACGGCCACTCCGATTTGATCGCGGGCGTGCTCGTGACGCGTCAGCATGACGAAGCCTGGGGCCGCATCAAGCTGCTCCGCGCGCAACTCGGCGCCACGCTCGGCTCGTTCGAAGCCTGGCTGCTGCTGCGCGGCATGCGCACGCTGTACCTGCGCGTGCGCGCGGCGTCGCTATCGGCGCAGCGCATTGCCGAGCACTTTGCGCGCCATCCGCTGGTGCGCGAGGTGCTGTACCCGGGCTTGCCGGGGTTCGCCGGGCACGCCGTCGCGGCACGCCAGATGCAGGGTGGCTTCGGCGGCATGCTGTCGATCTGCGTCAAGGGCGGCGAGGCCGCGGCGATCGCGGTGGCCGCGAACGTAGAGCTGTGGAAGCGCGCCACGTCGCTTGGCGGCACGGAAAGTCTGATGGAACATCGCGCCAGCGTCGAAGGCCCGGGCACGCCCGCGCCGGCCGACCTGCTGCGCCTATCGGTCGGGATTGAAGACTGCGAAGATTTGATTGCCGATCTGGAACAGGCCTTGGCGGGAGCGCAGCGCGCGACGGGTGCGCTGGCGGCGGGGCGATGATCGCGCCCCACCGCATCGACGCACGCCGCACCGTGCCATCCATGCCCTGGCACACGTGACTCCACCCCAGCCACACGACGCGCAAGCGAACGGCCGGCCGCTCGACGGCGTGACCGTGGTCGCGCTGGAGCAAGCCGTTGCCGCGCCGTACTGTTCGAGCCGGCTCGCCGATGCCGGCGCGCGTGTCATCAAGGTGGAGCGCCCCGAAGGCGATTTCGCGCGCGGCTACGACGCGGCCGTGTTCGGCCAATGCACCTACTTCGTCTGGATCAATCGCGGCAAGCAGTCGATCTGTCTGGACCTGCGCGACCCGAACGACGGCGCCCAGTTGCACGCGCTGATCGCCGGCGCCGACGTGTTCCTGCAAAACCTCGCGCCCGGTGCGACAACCCGCCTGGGCTTCGGCGCCGATGAGCTGCGCGCGCGCCACCCGCGACTCATCACCTGCGACATCTCGGGCTACGGCGAAACCGGCCCGCTGCACCAGCTCAAGGCCTACGACCTGCTGGTGCAGGCCGAAGCCGGCCTGGTGGCGGTGAGCGGCGCGCCCGGGCCCTGGGGCAGGATCGGCGTGTCGCTGTGCGACGTCACGGCCGGCATGAACGCGATCATCGGCATTCAGCAAGCGCTGCTGCAACGCGTGCGCACCGGCCGCGGCAGCGCGGTGAAAGTGTCGCTGTTCGATTCGGCCGCCGAACTGATGAGCGTGCCGTACCTGCAAGCGCGCTATGGCGGCGCGGCGCCGCAACGTGTGGGCCTGCGCCACCCGAGCATCACGCCCTACGCGGTGTTCACCAGCGCCGACGGGCGCGAGTTCGTACTGTCGATTCAAAACGAACGCGAATGGCAACTCTTCTGCACAGGCGTACTGAAGCAACCCGGCCTGGCGAGCGACCCGCGCTTCTCCAACAACGCGCAGCGCACCGCCAACCGCGATCAACTCGAGGCGACGATCCAGGCGGTGATGGGTGGTCTTTCCTACTCGGCACTCAGCGAGCTGCTGACGCGCGCGCAGACCGCTTTCGGCGCGGTGAATTCGGTGCAAGACCTGATCGAGCACCCGCAACTGCGCTTGCGCGAGATGCCGGTGAACGGAGAGCAGGCATTGCTGCCAGCGCCGCCTTACATCACCGAGTGGGAAGAGCCGGCATACCGCCCGGCACCGGCACTTGGCGCCGACGGGCCGGCGTTGCGCGAGGAGTTTCCGGTCGAGCGCGGCGCGGCAACGCGGGGCTGAGGGAGCAAAGTCATGCGCCGAGCAGATCGGCCAGATGCTCGATGCTGCGTGCGTGCCAATCGTTCTCGGGCCTGGGCGAAACATCCTTGACGTGCGCCACGCCGAATTCGAGCGGCCGCTCGATGTACGCGGTGCGCAGGCCGCAGGCGCGGGCGCCGGCCAGGTCGTCGTGGTGCGCGGCGACCAGCATCACGTCGTTCGGTTCAAGCATGAACACCTTAGCGACGCCGAGGTAGGTGGCCGGGTCGGGCTTGTAGGCGCGGAACACTTCGGCGCTGAGGATGCAATCCCAAGGCAACCCGGCGCGCTTGGCCATGTTCGTCAGCAGGCCGAGGTTGCCGTTGGACAGCGTGCAGATCGTGAAGTGGCGCTTCAGCCGCGTCAGGCCGGCCACACTGTCGGGCCAGGGGTCGAGGCGGTGCCAGGCCCGGTTCAGGTGCTTTCGCTGCGCTTCGTCCCGGTGCGCCAGGCCGAAGCGCGGCAAGAGCTCGTCGAGGATCATGCGGTGCAGGTCGTCGATCAGCGTCCAGCCGAGTTCGCCGCTCATCACGCGGCGCATCGCGGGCTGGTAGCCGGCGCGCCACGCGGTGGCGAATGCGTCGCCATCGACCTGCGGGTAGAGGCCCTGCAGCTCGCGTACGATGCTGCCGTGCCAATCGACCACGGTGCCGAAGATGTCGAACGCGAGCACGCAAGGGTGGTGCGCGGCTGGGTCGGTTGGGGCGACAGGGGCGACAGGGTCCAGGGGACTGGAGAGCATCGTTTTTCCCGGGTGACGCGGCCGCGCCATTCTGGCTCAATGGCGCTCCTGCGCTTGCGCAGCCCCTTTGCGCCGAGCGCGGGACGCAGCACGCACGCACCCATGGCACCCCGCGCCGGCGGCTCGGGCAACGCTCAGCCCTTCGCTGCCAGTCCCAGCCGTTCGATCGTCGCCTTCTCGGTCTCGAAGCTCTCGCGCGCGAATTTGGTATACGCCTCGGTGTTCATGTAGATCACCGACTGGTCGAATTTTTCGAAAACGGCCAGTACGGCGGGATCGTCCAGCGTCTTGCGGAAGGCGTCGTGCAGCGTGCGCACGACCGTCGGCTCCATGCCCTTGGGGCCGCACACGCCGAACGGTGAATCGGAGACGGTCTTGTAGCCCAGCTCGTCCAGCGTGGGCACTTGCGGCCAGCGCCTGGTGCGCTTGCTGCCGTAGGTGGCGAGCAGGCGCAACCTGCCCGATTCGACATGCGGCGCCCAGCCGGTGGCGTCGCTCGCCGCCATCGTGTGGCCGCCGAGGATCGCCTGCATGTTGTCGGCGTTGCCCTTGAACGGAACATGCGTGAGCTTGATGCCGGCGCGCTGCGCGAACTCTTCCACCGCCAGGTGCGGGCTGGTGCCGATGCCCGTCGATCCATAGGCGAACTTCTCCGGATTCGCTTTCGCGAAGTCCACCAGGTCCTTGATGCTCTTGATCGGCGAGTCGGCGGGGACCACCAGGCCGAAGGTGTAGCCGGTGAGGCAGGCGATCCAGGTGAAGTCCTTCAGCGTGTCGAACTGCACCTTCTGCATGTGCGGAACGCGAAACACGCCGTGCGGCAACTGGCTCAGCGTGTGGCCGTCGGGTTTGGCGTTTACGAGTTCGTTGGCGCCGAGCATGCCGGCGGCGCCGGGCTTGTTGTCGACGATGATTTGCTGCCCGAGGATCTTGGCCGCGCTCTCGGCCAAGGCGCGAATCACGGCGTCGGTGGAGCCGCCCGCGGGCCACGGGCAGATGTAGCGGATGGGCCGGCTCGGGAAGGCTTGTGCCAGGGTCAGCGAGGGCAGGGCGATGGCGCTGGCGGCGGCCGTGGAGCGGACGATGAATGTGCGGCGCGTTGTGTGCATGGTGAGTCCGGTTCTTGAAGCTGCCCCGCGGTTGGAATGCGTGAGCGTTGCGCGGAGGGCGAGCGCCATTGTGCGCCGTTCTCGTAGCCTCACCCCAGCCCTCTCCCAGTGGGAGAGGGAGCAAGGTCGAAAGCTCTCAGCGTGTCACGCCAGCTTCAGCGGCAGACTGCGCAAGCGCTGCCCCGTCAGCGCGAACAGCGCGTTAGCCACCGCCGGTGCGATGGGCGGCGTGCCGGGCTCGCCCACGCCTTCGGGGTGCTCGCGGCTCGCCATGATGTCGGTCTCGATCAGCGGGCATTCGGTCATGCGCAGCACCGGGTAGTCGTGGAAGTTGCTCTGCTTGACCTGGCCCTTGTCGATCTTGACTTCGCTGTACAGCGCCGCCGACAGGCCGAACACGATCGCGCTTTCCATCTGCTGCTTCACGAGGCTCGGGTTCACGACCTGGCCGCAGTCGATGACGCAGACGACGCGGTGCACGCGGATCGTTTTGTCGGGCGCCACCGACACCTCGGCGACTTGGGCGACGATCGAGCCGAACGACTGGTGCAGTGCGATGCCGCGCGCGACCTGCGCGCCGTCGGGCGCGGGTGGCGGCGGTGTGCCCCAGCGCGAAAGTTCGGCGGCGCGTTCGAGCACCGCCAGGTGCCGCGGGTGTTTGCGCAGCAGCGCGCGGCGAAACCCCACCGGCTCCCGGCCCGCCGCCGCCGCGGCCTCGTCGAGAAAACTCTCCTTGAAAAACGCCTGGTGCGAATGGCCGACGGCGCGCCAGAAGCCGATCGGCACCGGCAGATCGACGATCGCGTGGCCGATGCGCGCGTTCGGCCATTCGTAGGGCTGGTCGAACGCGCCTTCGCTCGTCGTCTTGTCGGGCCCGATGATGGGCACGCCGAAGGCGCGTTGCATCACGTTCGGGATGATTGCCTGGCCGGCCGACGCGTTGCGCCACGCGGTCAGTTTGCCCGCGCCGTCGAAACCCGCGGTGAAACGCGACACGCACGCGGGGCGGAAGAAGTCGTGCGTCATGTCCTGCTCGCGCGACCAGATGGTTTGCACCGGCACGCCGTTGGCGTCGCGCGAGTCACGTGCGATTGCCGCGGCCTGCGCGATGAAGTCGACCTCGAGGCGG
>JANOLA010000537.1:0-1747 GCA_031419535.1 Burkholderiales bacterium
GCCAATCGCGGAACCGATCCACCTGTTCGACTGCGTGATGCCTTGCGCCGGCGCCGAGGCTTTCCTGGTGATGAGCGAGCAGCGCGCCCGCGACCTGGGTCTGCCTTTCGCCACGTTGCGCGGCGCGATCGAGCGCCACAATGCCTTCGCTGACGATCCCGTCATGGTGCGCGGCGGCTGGGGCGTCGATCTGCCCGAGCTGTATTCGATGGCCGACGCGAAGCCGGGCGACATCGGCTTCGTGCAGACCTACGACGACTATCCTGTGATCGTGATGATGCAGTTCGAGGACCTGGGGTTTTGCGCCAAGGGCGAAGGGCCGGCGTTCGTGCGCGCGCATCGGTTCACGTTCGACGGCGACTTCCCGAACAACACTTCGGGTGGACAACTCTCCGGTGGCCAGGCCGGCGCGGCGGGCGGCTTCATCGGCATGACGGAGGCGATTCGTCAGCTCACCGATGCAGCGCCGGGCCGTGCCGTGCAGGGCGCGCGGTTGGGATTGGTGAGCGGCTTTGGCATGGTCACGTACGACCGGTGCCTGTGCACGGGCGCGGTGATTCTGGGGCGGCCGTCGTGAGGCTACGCCGTTGGCGACCGAGTAGAGCCCGAGCGCCGGGCCGCCCCAAGCCGGGCTCCATCCCCTCGGGGGATCGATCGCGGTACCCCGCGAGCGAGGGGCCGACATGACCATGCCGCTGATGAAACCCAAGCGCAAGAACCCGATTCTGCGCACGCCGCGGATGAACCTGCCGCCATGGGCGCGCAGCCGTGTCGCGCTGGGGCTGACCGTGGCCGCTGCCGAAGGGCGCTTCGAGTTGCAGGTGTGCGAAGACTGCAAGGCGGTGCAATACCCGCCGCGCGAGGCGTGCGGTGCCTGCGTGTCGCCACGGCTGAAGTGGCGCGCGCAAAGCGGCGCGGGCCGCCTGCTCGCGGCGACCACCCTGCACCACAGCAACGACCTGTTCTTTCGCGAGCGCCTGCCGTGGCGCCTGGGCCTGGTGCACCTGGATGCCGGGCCGACGCTGATGGTTCATCTGCACGGCGACGTGCAGGTTTCAAGTACACACGGCGACGTGCAGGTTTCAAGTACGCACGGCGACGTGCAGGTTTCAAGTACGCACGGCGACGTGCAGGTTTCAAGTACGCACGGCGCCGTGCGCGCCGTCGGCCAGCGCGTGCGGGTCGGCGCGCGGCTGGACCGCGCCGGCCGCGCCGTCGTGATCGCATTTCCAGAATCGGAGACAGACAACATGGCTGACGACCCAATGCTGCGCGAGATGACAAGCGACCCGAAGTTCCGCAAGGTGCTCGTCACCGACGCGATGACCGGCGTGGGCCAGGCGCTGGTGCGTGCGCTGATCGAAGCCGGCGCCGACATCGTCTGGGCCGGCCACGCCGAGCCGTGGAAGCGCCATGGCAGCGGCCTCGATGACATCGCCGCGCTGCCGCAAGTGAGCCTGGTTCCGCTCGACCTGACGAACGGGCGCTCGGTGGCGGAGCTCGCCGGCGAGATCGGCGGCAAGGTCGACATCGTGATCAACAACGCCGAGGTGCACCGCAGCTTCGGCATAGTCGCGCGGCGCGGCACCGATGTCGCGAAAGCCGAGATGGAAGTCAACTACTTCGGCGCGCTGCGCCTCGCGCAAGAGTTCGGCCCGGCGCTGCAAGGGCGCGCGGCCGACGGCGTGGCGCACGCCACGGCGTGGGTGAACCTGCTGTCGATCTACGCGCTCGCGAACTTCCCGCC